>PWNM01000558.1 GCA_003557825.1 Candidatus Hydrogenedentota bacterium
CTGCGGTTGGACTTCGATGCGAGTAATCTCGAAGGATTGCTCCCCCACCTGGCGAAGGATCATGGTCCGTTCGACCGTCTCGCCCTGTTCGATCTCGCCGAAGGCAAAGCGGTCCGGTTCCATGGCGAGTTCGGGGTCCACTTCGATATTTACCGGCATCACCACGATCCGCCGGTTGGGATCGTTGGACACAATCGAGAGGCTCTTGCTGCTCTCGAACCCGTACACCTCATAGGGATTGATGCTCAGATTTAAAATGGCCGTTCGCCCGGGCGGTATCGGGTTCCGGTCTATCGTGCCTCCCAAACACAGCGGACACGACCCCTGAATCTCCCGAATCTCGAGGGGAGCCTGACCCCGGTTCGCCACCTCGATCTCAAACTTGGATACCTCGGTGTTCGAGATCGGCCCGGTCTGGAAACTCTCGACTTCAAGCGAAATGGATGGATGACGGGACGCCGCGCTCGCCGGTCCCCGGCCGTCCCCATCCTGGACACTTTGCTCGCGCAGAACGACGGCGACAACAAACAAAAAAACGACCAACCCCACCAGAATGACAATATGATTCGTACGTAATTTCATACCTTATGCCTTTCACAACCCGGAATAACCCACTATACCATACATAACGGCCCTATTTTTGCTTTTTACGACAGAATAAGGGCCTTTTCACAGAGGAATGCATGCAAGCTTTTGGAGCCGGCAAAACGGATATGGTATCGTATCAATGGCAGGATATATTCTGCAATGCATGTCTAACCGGAGCGTTTGCTGCCCATGAAATTGGTACGATTCATCGAAGTCATCATCGGCGTGGTCTTTGTCCTGGCGGCCTGTTTCAAGGTCGTCGACATGCACGAGTTCACCATCCAAATCCGGTATTACAACGTACTCACCGACCTCACGTTGATTCGCTACGTCGCCGTGGCCAGCATCCTCGCCGAAACCGTCCTCGGCGTCGCCCTCATCGCCGGGATTCGGTTAAAGGGGCTCGTCTACGCCGCCGTCCTCGCCACCCTCGTGGGCTTCACCGGGCTCATCATCTATTCCTGGATCTTCCACGACCTCGCCGACTGCGGTTGTTTCGGCGCGGTCTTACCCATGGGCCCGGCCTCGACCACGTCCAAGAACGTGGTCATGATGATCGCCATGGCCCTCGCGTGGCGCATCGCCCACCGGGCGGGATATCCCCAACGGGAAGCTTCCGGCTCGCAGGCAGGCGAACTGGCCGGGTCTCTGGGCGGACTGGCCGCGTTGGTCGCCGTGGGGCTCTGTTTCGTCCTGGCCGACAACACCGCCTTTTTCCACCCCGAGGAATGGGACCCCGAGCGCGCCTTCGCCCAGTTCGCTATCGAGACCGAAGATGGCGTACGCTCTCTGGATCACGGCGAGTATTTTGTCGTTCTCCTGAGCAGCACCTGTCCCGAATGCATGGACGCCGTAGACCCCCTCAACGAGCTTGCCGACCAACCCGATGCGCCCCCGGTGGTCGCCCTCATGCTCGGCGAAGACGACGAACTGGACCAGTTCCGCATGCTGACCAGCCCCGAGTTTCCCCTCCTTTCCATCGACGCCCTCATGTTTTTCTCCCTTATCGGCCGGGAACCGCCTCGGTATTACTATGTCGTCGACGGCCGGGAAGTGGCCTATCTCGACACCCTCGAGGCCACCGCCGAAACCCTCCGCGACTTCCTCGAATCCGCCCAAGCCGGCTAACCAACCCCCATCCTACACCCTCCGTCAACGGACTATCTTCATGCTATTCGTGTATTTAGTAGTATAAATCTAATCCATATAAATGGGATCCGCATGGTCCATTATCATATAACGCCGCTACCTATCATTTCGGTGGACTTGACATTATGCCGCTCTTGCAGTATTATGGTGTCGCGCGATACATGGAGCGCAGTCCATGAAGAGGAGGCGGGACATGGAAAATAAGCTCCAGCGAGACAAGCGGAGCGTTACCATGCACGACGTGGCCCAACACGCCGGCGTCAGCCGGGCCACGGTCTCCCGCATCCTGAACAATCGCGATACCCCCATATCCATTTCCGACGCCACCCGACATCGCGTCCTCGAAGCCGTCGACGAACTCGGCTACCGCCCCAATCGCATCGCCCAGAGCCTGATGACCAACAAGACCCATATCATCGGCCTCTCTTTTCCGGCGTTTTATGCGCCCAGCGAGCCCCGCGACGACTGGTGTGATATCCCGGCGTACACCATTGGGCGGATCATCAGCGGCGTGCAATCCGTCACAGCAAAGCGCCACTATGACATCCAGCTGCTGCTCCGTCCCGAACACGACGACAGCGGACCGCCCCACACCAATTCGCCCCTCGACTTCGTGGATGGCGTCATTTATGTCACGCCGGACCCACGCTACGACTTGTACACCCCGATTGTCGAAGCGGGCCTCCCCGTGGTCATGCTTGGACCCAACCCCGGCAATAGGCCCCTGACGACCGTCGTGGGCGACAATACAGGGGCCATTTATGCCCTGACCCAAGCGTTGATCCGCCGGGGACATCGCCGCATCGCCCTGCTCTTGCCGGGGGATGACACGAACCTGCTCAGCCGGTTGCGAAAACAGGGATACATGCAGGCCCTGGAGGAAGCGGGCCTTCCCCAGGAACCGGATTTGATTCTCCCGAACGATCAATCCCCGTTCCCGAACCACCTCGACCAACATCAGGCCGGTTCCGTTACACAGCATATCCTCTCCCTGAAACCCGCGCCCACTGCCGTGTTGGTGGGCTATTCGATTCTGGTCTATGGTGTTTTGCGCGAGCTTCGCGCTTCCGGTGTCCGCTGCCCCGACGACCTCGAGTTGGTGTCTTACGGCGACGAACTGGGCTTTGCGACGAGCGCCCCGAGTGTCACGGCCCTCGATATCCGCCTGGCCGCGCAAGCGGCACGGGCCGCTGAAATGCTGTTTGAGGAAATCGAGGGACGTTGCCCCGCCGGTCGCGCGATTATCTGTCCGCCCATCCTGCGCTATCGGGAGTCCTGCCCGCTGAATGGCGCATTTACTCCTCCCCCAACCTGGGGCGCTTTCCAGGCGTACCAGCCCGCCCGAAAGGAGGTGGTATCGGCATACGAAAAGCAATAGTTATACTGTCATATCTAGGAAACAAACCAACCTTAAAGGAGCAAGATCATGTTACACCACAAAAAACGGGGGTTCACCCTCATCGAACTGTTGGTGGTGATCGCCATCATCGCCATTCTGGCGGCCATTCTGCTGCCGGCCCTGGCCCGCGCCCGCGAAGCGGCACGCCGCGCCTCCTGCGCCAACAACCTCAAGCAGTGGGGACTCGTTCTCAAGATGTACTCCACGGAAAATCGCGGTGATTTCGCGCCGCGGTCTGCCTGGATGGATGCCAACTGGTCGCCCTCGGCCGAGGCCCTCTATCCGGATTACTGGAACGACTATGCCATCGACATCTGTCCATCCGACGCCGGCCAGGTCTCGGAAATTGGACAACAATGGATCCCCAGTGGCGACCCCCTGGAGCTGGTTCAAGAAGCCCAACGAGCGGTTAGCAATCCTGATCTGACTGCGGCTCCCGCTTGGGGCGATCAGCTGTGTCTGGACTATCTGTTAACCCTGTCCCGTTCCTACGTCTACACCGGCTACATCGTATGGGACTGGTGGGCGGTTCAGGCCATCCACGCCGCCGAAGTCCGGTCCGTATGGGACAATATCGGCGGACCGACCATTGGCAACCTTTCCAACACGGTCTGCAATCAGCCTGCGCAGGAGATGTGGCGAACGGGCATCATGAACCAGGATCTCTCCTGTGGAAGCATCCCCGGACTGGCCCAGTGGTGCCACGGGCTCATGCGCGACAGCAGCGGCCAGGCGGGCGGTAGCAGCCTCATGCGGATTCGCGAGGGCGTCGAACGGTTCATGATTACCGACATCAACAACCCCGCCGCCGGAGCCATGGCCCAAACCAACATCGTCGTCATGTTTGACTCCGTGTCGGTGTCCAC
>PWNM01000309.1 GCA_003557825.1 Candidatus Hydrogenedentota bacterium
CTTGTCGGAGATATTCACGCCCTCGCCTTCGTCGGCATAAATACGGGGCGAAAATGCTACGCGTCGCAACGACTGCCCCAGTTGCAGCTTGAAGAACCGGTCCTCGCCCTGCATCAGACCCTCTGGAAACCGGTTCCTGGAAAATCGATCCAGCCGATATGCCATGGCATTCGCACTAATGATGCTGCTCCGACGTACCAGGAGATCGAAAAAGTCACCAGCAAACTCGTAAAGTCCGTGCTCCGGATCGATCAGTGGATGGTCCTCCGGGTGAATATTGTCTTCCGGGGAATCCGCCCACTGGAACCGCGTTCTCGAAATGCCTGTTCGTTGCGTATCGCCAATGAACAGGTCGAAGCCCCGGCCGAGCGCGCGAACCGCATCTCCCAGAAACGGCCCAATCCACTGGTCATCCGAATCGAGAAATGCCACGAACGGTATGTCGCGAGGCACATGATCCAGACCGGTGTTTCTTGCCGCACCAGGCCCACCATTTTCCTTGCGGACGATCACGATCTCTCCATCATCCAGGAGGTCCCCGATCTCTTCGTCAGCCGGCAAGGGCGAACCATCGTCAACCACAATCACGCATATCGAAAGTCCAGCGCGCCAATCGAGCACCGATTGGACACAACGGCGCAAAAGACCGCGCTCTCGCTGAAAATACGGGATGACCACGGCGATCTTCAAAGGACCCTCGGACAAGGCGACTCCTCCATCATGGGGATCAAGCGGCTAGCACGTGGCGCTCACCGCCATTTCATACAAACCCAACATCCGGGTAGCATTCCACCCGATTGTGCTGGAGCCAGAGATGTATCTCTACAGCTATCGTAAACACCCCAACTTTGGGGACGCCCTTAACGACTACCTCTGGCCACGTTTCATCAATACGCCACTGGAGACTGAGCCAGGATCCGACGAGGTATTTGTCGGCATTGGCACCTTGCTCAACGAACGCCTGCCCACCTCGGGCACTCTCCACATCTTCGGCAGCGGCCTCGGTTATGGAACGGTCCCGGCAGAAGCCATCGCGCGCTGGACGGTCCACTTCGTACGGGGCCCCTTGACCGCCGCCTCCCTCAACCTGGACCCGAAACTCGCCATCTCTGATCCCGGCATCCTCCTCCACCGCACCGAAGACCTCAACCGAAAAAAGGACATCGACTGCGCCTTTATGCCGCATCACGCCCTTTTCTCCGAACGAATGCGCCAGCTTTGCGAGCAGGCCGGCGTTCATTTCATTCATCCGGAAGCCCCTTGCGACAGCGTAATCGATCAGATCGGCCGGTCCCGCAAGGTCATCTGCTCCGCCATGCACGGCGCGATCACCGCCGAAGCACTCCGTGTTCCCTGGCTACCCGTAATTACGAACCGACAAATGTTACTGAGCAAGTGGCATGACTGGTCAGCAAGCATTGAGACTGAACTCCAATTCCACAAGCTTCCGACAATATGGTCGCACGCCCACCGGTCACCCAATGGCATTGTGCTTGCCCGGATTAAGGCTTATACCTTCGCCAGAAAGCTCCGCAAGCTCTCGCAGAAAGGCCCTTTCCGACTAGGTGGAGAACGAATCCTTCAGGATCGTATTGCACAGATAGAGAGCAAGATCGACGCATTCAACTCCAGACCACACGCCGAGACAGGTAGCCAACAAAACGGTACAGCTACATGACCATCTACGTCGACCAAACGGAAACACGAGAAGAAGGTGACTGGACCATCTTCGAAGCCCCGGTTCACCACCCACAACTGCCCACTTCCCTATACTTCCGTACGTTTATCCGTTACGCAGAATTGATCTCCGCTAAATCGGACCCGGCCGCACTGGCCCTCGTTATCCCCGCCATGGCTTTAGGAGAAGACATACAGTTCTCCACGACCATTTCCGAGAGGCTCCTCCGAAACCTAAACGGGCCAATTCAGACGATCCTCCTCGCCATCGCGCCCCATCTCCAACCCATAGCGGTGAAAGCAGACGCGGTACGACGCAGCTCTCACCCCGGAGAGGCCCTGGTTGCTACAGGATTTTCTTCCGGGGTCGACTCTTTCTGCACGCTAACTCAATACCATCCTGATCATGCGCCCGAAGGGTTTTCCCTCTCTTTTCTGACCTACAACAACGTCGGGTCGCAAAGACGATCGAATCTAACGGACTTTATCAAGCGATACGAGACCCTTAAACGCAAAGCCTCCGAAGAGGGATTAGAACTGGTGCCGGTTGATTCCAACATGGACGCCTTCTTTAGAAAGGCGTCCGAAGACATTGACTTCATGCAGACCCACTCCGTCCGAAACGGCGCTGCGGCGCTTCTCTTTCAGGATAAAACCCAACGATTTTTGTATTCCTCGGCCTACCCGTATGGGTCTACGTTTGTTGGGAGGACACGCTCGATCGGGCACGCGGACCCGGTCTTGCTACCTCTGCTGGGAACGGAATCCATCGAAGTGATTCCGGTAGGTGGCGAGTTGACCCGGGTTGAGAAGACAGTGGCCCTGGCTGAGAACCGAACCGCTCAAAGGGGACTGGACGTATGCGTAACCAATGAGCGAGGGGAAAACTGCTCGCGCTGCGAGAAATGCCTGAGGACACTCCTTTGCCTAGAAATCACCGGGAATCTGGAAAGGTTCGCTGATGCATTCGACCTCCGCATCTACCAAGAGAACAGGATTCGATACATGTCCGAAACACTTCGAGGTCGACGGACATACGATAAGGAGCTACAAGAGGCGATGGAGACGTACCAGTTTCGCCCCCCCTATAAGGCACGGATCATAGCCGGGTCCAGGATTCCAGAAATGCGATACAAAATCCGCCAACTACGGCGCGCCGTTCGCAAAGCAATGGGGGCACCCCGTGGGAATCGGATGTAGGCAAGGCCCATACAATGGCGCATCGCACGAAGGGGAAAGCCCAGCGAGGCCACCGGCTGCCTGTCTCAACGCCGGAGTTCGGAGGATCTGGAACACCTGGACCGCTCAACAAAGCAGGCGGGGCGCTGCGTCGCTATCGCCTGCCTACGCGGGCCTTTGCAGCCCGCCAAGCGGAGTTTCGAACCCTGATAGTCCAATCTTGAAAGCGGCCCGAGCCGGAGGAAAACCGCCGGGTGATATCGCTGCCCCCCTGCCAGGCTTCAAACCGGGGCCCAACCTCGCGCTCGATCAATTCGATCCACCGTTTGACCGTACTCGTTCGGGACCCGGTGCGCGAGACCGACCCAGCCGCAGTGCGGACAATATTGGATCCCCATTCCGGCTGTTTCTGCAGGCGACCTAAGTATCGCATTAGGTCCTGCTCATTAGCGCACCGCAAGAAGTCCCGTCGGTCTGTTCCCACTTGAGTATAGGCCGAGTCACAACCACCAAGAAAAACGGCGCCGGCTAACCACGCATTAAACATCTTCGTTGGCGGTTTCTCGTCGTGTTTATTGCAGGAAAAATCACGCACACCCACGGCCACATCGATATCGTAATAGTCAGTCCACTCGGGGGCCGCCTTCAAACGGAATTCCATTCCGTACAGCGCACAAATTCGCTCCCACCACTCTCGGTCGCGACAAAGGTTACGTTCAAGCCCGAAGAAACCAACGGTGCGAAAGTCGGTTCTGGAAGCATCGCGCCTGACCAGGCCTGGCTGGGGCCAGTGGGGGACCCAGAATGCACGACGGGATGTTTGCCGCTGATTCTGGACAATCGAAAGGTTCGCCCATCGAGGGCGCAGTTGATCGGCATCAAGGCTGACCTTGAAAATCTCGGGGCTGACAGGGCGCCGCCGGATATCCGCCGCGAGGCCGAAGTTGATCGCACCGGGGTGAAAGTCCTCGCCCGTGCTGACGTCCAGCCCAGAATTGCGGAGTTCTACCGCCGTCTGACCAATCCAGGCCCAGCTGCTGGTGTGGAAAAGACCGGGACAGTCATCAAGGGGCACACCGGCGAACGAATCGATGAACTCGCGAACGGCTGCAGGAGCCAGGAAATGCAGGGGGTAACGATGACC
>PWNM01000042.1 GCA_003557825.1 Candidatus Hydrogenedentota bacterium
CCTGCCCTCCGCCCTTCGGGCCCGCCTTCGGCGGTTCGAAATCCGCTCCCGGCAGATTTGTCCGCAAGCGGCCCAAACCTGACACCCAATGCGCGACAATGAGTGGCAGCAAGGTGATACACAGCCGCCCCACTTTCCCAATTCCGCGGGAACAGCCGATGGCAGTTGCCGCTCAAAAATGTGTCCGCTACGGCTTGATCAGAACACTCATAAGCCGTTGCCTACGGTTTGCCATGCCCAACGGGCTGCTGGCGAAGCCCAATACCCGAAAATCTCGCCACATCTTCGAGCATGGCGTGGTACCGCTCCTCGGAAACCGACGAGTACTCTGGGAAAATCGGCTTTATCTCCTGGTTCTGCAACACGATTGCTGGCCGCACCCTGCGCCTTTTGCCGTCTGGCTCCTTGATTTGCAGCACAACGTAGGCAATCCGCGTCAAGGCCCATGCCTCCACCCGGCGAGCGAGTAACCCGCGTACCGTTACGCTGATGCGACCTCGATCGCGGTCCACGCGAAGGGTGGTCTGCCGAATGCCCCACAGAATTGCATAAACCGCGTATAGACCCAGGAAGCCAGCAATAGCAACAGCGGGCTTGTGATCGTTGTAGGCTATCGAAAGCTCACCTGCAGGTGCCTGAAGGTGCCTGTTGACCTGGTGCACGATCGCCGACATCTCCGCGCGGCGGTAGCTATAGTGACGAGTCAAGGGTACGCGTTCGCCATTCGCGAGATGAATCTCGACGCGGCTAGACAAGGTCGGAGGACCACTTCCTGGGCTGTGGCGTGCCCTGCGTACCGCCACGTCGGCGATTTCTTCCATCTCGATAACCCGACGTTCTACCGCGATTCCAAGCGGATTTTCGTAGCGCAAATGGCCATGACGGTCCGACAGGGTCAGGGCTCCACCAGACGGCAATGCAACGAATGCCCACACCACCAGCGCCAGAATCGCAGCATGCGCCGCCAGTTTGATCACAAGCCCGTCGCTATACACCAACTGGGTTGCCGATTCTGTTCTTTTATACATCTGGACCCACTGCTCCAAGAGACCGCCGCCCCGCACCGCGGGGCGGCGTCTTAACAGCTACGACTGTCCGTCAAACCTGGTCTCAGTCTTCAATCCGACAGCGGATGTCATATCGCCACGCTGTGCCGGACTGTGGGCCGATCGCGGTCACCTTGAAGTCGTCAACAACGCTTCTTGTAAAGAATCCGTCAACCTGACCGGAACCCGGGCCGGCGATTCCACCGGGATAGAGTGGACGCCCTTCATAAGACGAAGCACCGCGCCAACCCGTATCAAGCACCACAGATCCGGCCGGATATTCGACTATGAACTTGTCCGGGATACTATACGCGTTGAACCGCATATCGAATACCGCTCCCAAGGGGATATCGGTGATATCCCAGTTATCGACCGTCACCCCCTGCCCCCCTTGCTGAGCCGCCTTCCAAACATCGCAGATATTAAGTTCCGCTTGCCGTTCTCTGACATTACCGATCGTGACCAGGGCATTGCGGGTCGCCAACCGATCCCCGCCTCCACTCAAGGTCACCACGATCCCATATGCGCCATCGGCTCCGTAGGCATGGGAGATGGTGGTTCTGGCCTCGCCGTTCTGGTCGACGACGGCCTCGGCCGAACCCGTATTACCGTCGCCCCATGTGTAATCAAAAGTTACCTCCTGGACGTTCGGCGGGATACGCCGCCCATTTAGGTTGAAATCATAAGAAACGCCCACTTCACCGGCACTGATACCCGATGGGTTAATGGACAACGCAACGTCGCCGGTCACATCCACGAGAGTCTGACCCACCGCTGCATAAGGAAAGCCCGCCGCGCTAAATAGCCCATTCAGACGAACGTTGATCTCATAGGTCCCTAAATCATCCACCTCCGGCACCCAGGTTGCCGAAGCATTCCCGTCGCTGTCGGTGGTGGACCGAGCAACGATCTTATAGCTCGAGGGCGCATTCATCCTTCTTAGAGCATTCGGCGCGGCATCTTGACGGATGGCCACGAAATCGACGTCCAGATTCGAGCCACCGCGAATCAGCTGCATCGACAGCACCTCCTCCACTTCCACTGAAGCCGGCGCCACCTGCAATACCGCTTCGGGCGACTTCAGCAGCACCCCCTTGAACTCAATTAGAGTCACGTTCAATCCGATGAAATTCGAAATGCCAGCGGCACGGCCGCCAATAACACGATCGAAAAGCCGCTCAATTGGCTTCAGGGTGTCGAGCATCGGATCCAGCCCAGCCGAAGCCTTGGCGAAGAATTCCCAGCGTGGCCCTGTGTAGTCAGCGGCATGTTGGTCCAGCGGCTGCTGTATTTTTAACTCCGCCCCGGCACCGACTTTCGAATCAATCAGCCCAGCACTGGCCAGTTCCCAGTGCGACAGCCGCAAATCCGCACTGATTGTGCCTTTCAGATAGGGCATCAGACTTCCTGAAAACTCTTGATCCCACTGTCCCTGTGCGTCGGACCAACGGACACCATCACAACGATATTCGCTATCGTTTATGAGGGGAAAACCATCACAACGATCTTCGCTATCATTTATGAGGCGAAAACCATCGTCCATTGTATAGCCAACCCCCAGACGTACCTCCTTTCCTCTTTGCACACTAGGCCCTTCCAGAACAAGTGATCCGGCCTTGTACTCGAATGTACCCTCGAGGCCGAGGGCAGGTTGGAGGCTCGGGGTGATCACCACAGGACCAAGTATCGGAAAAACGCCGAGCGGGATTGAAGGAGCCGCGACTTTGCAATCTACCGAGGCGGATATCCCACCGGATAGCTCTACCTTGCCCACACGAGCCGTAATATCTGCGTGCCCCTTAACATAAACGTCGAACTGCTCTGTCGCGCGAAACCGCCGTTTTTCGACGTGTCTCACAAACTCTAGCCCAAATTCCGGCTCAATGTAAGGTCCGGAAAGGTTGATATCAACGATGCTACCATCCAGTTCACACTTGAACCGCCCAACCTGACGTTCCAAAAGGGCAGCGGGGGTCAGTATATCGCCAGGGCTAGCTATCGCCGGCTCGATAATCTTTCCTGCGTGGTCGACAAAAGAATCGCCATCCAACACGCCGCCCCACTTCAGAGGCGGGCCACGGCTTTCAACAAGTACATCATCAAACGCATCGAAAAGGCTAGCCGGACGTGTTCGAAGAACGACTTTATCATCCTCCACGACAATTTCAATGATCTCATCAAGCAACCCGAGCAGATCGCCACTGATCAGTATATCGCCCGACTCCAACACCTCGGTCTGCTCATTGCGTACCAGCACCACCCGCGCGATCCCCGCATCCGCATCCAGCAGTTGGGCATCGACAAGCCAATCGTTCTCGACATTCAACGTGCCGGGGCTAAGGTTGGCGATTGCGACCAATGCGAAGACGGAGGTCAGATCGCCGAAAGCGACGAAAATGTCGGCGGAACCAATCTCATCTGAGAGAGCCCTGATTCTCCCTGTGGTATCGACTTCGATAAGATCAGGATTGCTCGATGTGAACTCGATTTCCGCAGATGGGTCGGACGAACCATCATCGAATATGACCCGAGCCCGCAACTGTGCCGTATCCCCGGCCCCAGAGAGAATGAAGCTACGATCGGAAATAATCTCGATACGCAACGGCTCGGGTTTCGGCGAGGCGTCGCCTCCAGAACCGCCGCCGCAGCCACCCAGAAACACGGCCACACTAATAGCGGCTAGATACTTCAGCCATCTTGTTTTCATGGTTTACTCTCCATTCTCCGCTCTTCGGCATCAGCGGTTCACCGGACGCGATCCACCCACGTGCAGGACTGCAGCAAGATGCGTGCCACGCTCCCTAACTCACTGTTTCTTCAGTGCCGATTTCCCACCAATTAGGTCGGGATGTAAAATCTACCGACACCAACAAATCTCAATGTGCGACTCGGCTCGGCCTTCAATAACGGATGTCCTATCCCGACTAACGGCCGAAAAGTACCTTCA
>PWNM01000549.1 GCA_003557825.1 Candidatus Hydrogenedentota bacterium
AGTTGTCATGGTGTTCGTCGAGGACCACTTGTAGCGTATAGGCTCGAGGAGCGAGAATCTGATTCAAGGGGATCTCGGCTACGCCGAGAGCCGAAACGCCGCCCGCTATCAACGTTGCCGAATCGAGTCTCTCTGTTGCGACTGCGTGGCCTCCATCGTCGACCAGCCTCCAAACGGGCGCAACCGGTAGGTAGTTTTCGGGCGTATAGCAGCTGGCCTCGAAGCGAACTTTCAGGGTTTCGTCGGAGGTCCAAACATGCTTTTCAAAGCGAGCCAGGGGGACAACAGGTCCGCAAAATCGTCGCCACGCCTCGGGGGAAATAAACCCCTTGGATTCCCCCAAAGCATTCAGAATCCCGATGGTGGCGGTCCCCCAGCCCTGCATATCGGTCAATCCCAGGATCTGAAAGCCGCTCATGCTGGGCGAACGAAAGGCGGTCTCGAGTTCCTCTTTGTACAGCTGCGCCGACAGCCGACCCGACGTCCCTGGAAATGTTTCATGGTGGTGGGCCAGGCCTTGCTGTTTCAGGTCGACCTCGAATGCGGCATAGTGGCGTGCTTCCAATACCCCCGTATAATGGCGCCGTTCAGCAAAGTCCGGGTAGCTGGCGAACTGCCCGTTTTCGTGGGCGATGATCGGTTTATCGACGTGTTCCAGAGGAGCTTCGTAGTCATGCAGCGTGTCGGGTCGGGTAATGCCAATGCGTCCTTCGCCGCGCACAGGAATTCCATTGACGCCGGCCGTTTGAAAAAAGTCATCGGGCTGATCCGGCTCGTAGGGGCGCATGGTTGTCGAATAGAACCGCCGCGGGTCGGTTTGGAGACACCAACGGATGGTCTCGAGCAGGAAAGAGTCTTTCCCGGTTCCCAGTTCGTTGCCCAGGGCGAAAAAACAAAAGGAAGGGTGGTTGCCATAGCTATCGAGTATGCGTTCCGTTTCCGCTCGGATAAATGCGCAGACATCGGGATGAGGGCTGATATCGCCATGGGGACGCCACATGGGTGCTTCGACTTGCAGCATGATCCCCAGTTCATCGGCCACGCGAAAGGCCGCTTCGGGCGGACACCATGAATGAAATCGGACATGGTTCATCCCATAGTCCAGGATGGTTTGGAAATACGCCAGCCATGCCGTGCGGTCCATAGGCGCATGTCCGGTGAGTGGAAACAGGCCGCCGTCCACATTGCCACGCAGAAACACGCGGCGGCCGTTCATCCTAAGATGCTTGCCATCCGAGTCCAGCGTCCGAAATCCAAAGGACGTCTCCACCGTCTGTAGCACCGTTCCCGCCGAATCAAGCAGTTCGGCCGTTAGGGCATACAGGGCGGGATCGAATTCGTCCCACGGTCGAATATCCCCATCAAAGGTCAGCCTTTGGGAAAAGGACTGAAGAGCCTCCCTTGGCGACACCGATAGGATAGCACTCGCCGCAACGGGCTCCCCCTCGCGTAGCAGACGTGCCTGAAACCGGATCTGATGATGCTGTGCCGGTTGCCCGTCATTATGAAGCTGTCCCTGGATACGAAGGCTGCGTGTTTCGGCATCCGGATATATTTGCAGCCCCTCGATGCGGACCGGCTCCAGGACCGTCAAGGTCATATCGCCAAGCACGCCGTTCCAAGCGGTCTGGGTCTCCTCCGTAAGCGCGCAGGCCCATTTTCCCACGTCCACCTGCATCCGGTTGTCGACCCGCAAGGTCAATCGATGGGTTCCCGGCGTTAGCGGCCCGATTCGGTACGCATGCGGCGTGGACAGGCTGTCCTGGGCGCCCACGTGGTAATCATCGATCCAGAGTTCGCTCCGCCATTGCACCCGTTCCAGACGCAGCGCGAGGGATTTGCCGCGCCATGCTTCCGGGATCTCCACGGACCGTTGATACCACGCTGCGCCCCAATAGGGATAACGCCGGGTCAAGCGCCCCCGCTCGACTGCGTCGTTCCGATCGCCCCTATGGTTGGTATCTGTGGTTCCCGGCAGCTGTACGCGGTCTGATAAATCGCCTTTAAACCAGCCCGCCTGCTCCCCCGTACCGTGCGGGTCCAGGCAAAATCTCCAGATTCCGGATAAATCCATACATCCGTTAGGCATACTGCATACTCTCTCCCCGTTAACTGAATTTTTAAAATGGCTGCGCTAGCAACCCTATTGCTCAGCCAGCGCAGCAAAATCGTTCTCTGATGTTTGGAATCAACCCCAGCCGCTGAAGGTAGCGCTAAACTGCTCAATATTGGTGCGACCATTGGGCCGAACGCGACCGGCCAGCGACGCTTCGGGGAGGTCCGCTTTTATGGGCCACTGCTCATTCAAGCGGATAAATTCAACATGCCCATCCATATACAGCACATTTGCGCCGCCAGGCACGTGGTTGAATCGGATGATGCCGCTGTCGCCCAGACCCTCAAGGTTGGTTCGGTTTGTGCCCCATGAATCCCACATGACGGCGATCTCGCTCATCGAGCTACCGCCTGCCGCGGGGTTGTTAATGTCGGTAATAAAAAACCGTTCGACGCCTTCTCGCAGCAAAAAATACTGATTGGGTAGTACAGAAACGCCATCATCGTCGATTTCGTTTATCATACTGGGCAACAGATTATTCGCCGAAATGTTTTCATGCCCGAAAACAAATCCGTTATAGCTGGCATGGCCCGTAGCCCATTCACATGCAGGGTCAACATCCAGAAGCGTTCCCCAATCGTGATAGTTCAAGAGTTGAGCATTGGCCTGGTTATACCCGGCGAAGGCTTGGATTTGTTGCGACTGAATCCGCAGTACATAGATGGAATAATTATAGGAGATGGGCTGGGACAAAAAGGAATACAAACAGGCCTGTCCCCGTGCGCCAAACTGGGGAGCCCGTTCCGCAATCCGTTCGATCATGGCCGGAAAATCATCCTCCAAGTTGAGATAATCACCCCACCAGTCACCACCAGGGTCGGAGGGGCAACGGGCGATGGCCGGATCATTCCAGTAGTCGGGGTAAATGGCGCGCGCATCAAAGGTATTGACGCTTAGCCATGGTCCGATCGCATCGCGGGTCTGCCGTGGCCAGTTCCCTCCGCGGTCCTCACTCGAATACATCTTAAAGATCAACCCCCACTGCTTGAGGTTATTTGCGCATGATGCGCGTCGGGCAGCCTCCCGTGCTCGAGCCAATGCCGGCAAAAGAATGGCTGCTAGAATAGCGATGATCGCAATCACCACCAACAGTTCAATCAGCGTAAACCCAAAACGTTTCCTATGCATGACAGTGTCCTCCATAGTTGGACTTTTGGCCGAACCATTTCGGCCGAACAATAGCCAATCGGCCGAGCAGTCTCAGCCGAACAATAGCCATAGGTTCCCATACTTCAGAATAAAATGATAGAATCTTTCAGGAAAAAACTAGAAGGATTCCGAGATGCCCCTCATTGCTCAGGCGACCGTGTTACCTGCAGAAGGAATGCTGTCGGCCGATCGCCCCGTCATGGTGGACGCCTTGTTTTATGAAGGCAAGCCCTATGGCCATGGCGGCGGAAATGCCGAGGCGGTCGAGCCACCACAGTACATCCATGAGCTTCATGGTCATGCCGAGCCCGTCCCGCCTCACAACCATGAGCTGTACGAAATTTCGATTGTATGCGGGGGGAGCGCCACTCATATCACCGAAGATTACGAGAAGCCGGTCGGTCCCGGGAGCGCCATCATCGTATCTCCCTATCAGGTTCATGCTTTTGAAGACGTCCGCGATTTTGTGGTCATCAATATCTGCTACCTGACGGAATGGCTTGGCGAGGGGATAACGTCGTTGTGGGAAGACCCCGGTTTGGTGCAGCTTTTCCTGGCCAACGACCTCTTCGATGTACCCACCCTACAGATCATCCCCCAGCTTGAACTGCCCAAGGAAACCTTCGAGCTCTGTCTGGGCGAACTGAACACGCTGGCACGGGAACTCGAGACGACCGCTCCATCTCGGCTGTTTTTGCGCTTATGCCTGATGAAGGTG
>PWNM01000131.1 GCA_003557825.1 Candidatus Hydrogenedentota bacterium
ACGGTTCCGGACTTTGATGGATCAACCCCAGGATTTCCTGAGCGGCGATGGGCGAATACAGCCGGTCGGCCCCTTGAAGGTTGTAGAAGTCGCGGGCGCTGGTATAGCTTTCGCGAGAGACCGGACAGGGCGAGCGGCCGTAGGGCGAGTCGTCGCCGAACATCCCGATGACCGAATTCAGATGGAACAACCACCATGGACTCGCATTGCCGTCGAAAGTGCCTTCGAGCCAGACGTGCGGATTCGCCTCGCGCATCGCTATAAAAGCGGCGATGCCCCCTTCCGCCGTTTCCTCTGCCGAATAGGGACCCGCCATGTAGTCGTAACCGAGAAAATACCCATCGAGCTTCACCTGGCGGATGTCGTAGCGGCCTACATGACTGGCCAACTGCTCCTTGAAAGCTTCGGCATACCGCTCACCGCCCAGACTCAACAGGCGGTATTCATGGTCGCCCCACGGTATGGTAAAGGTCTCATAGCCTGCTTCACGGGCCCATTCGGTATCCAGCGCTGGACCATAAAAGGACGATGGCGAGGTCCATAGCCCCAGATGGCCCCCTATACGTTCCGCCCCTGCTTGAATGCGGGCAAAGCCGTCGGGAAATAGCTCACGATTGATGCCCCAGATGGTATGCCCATCGGACCAACCCATGTCGATGGTAAACGTATCGAATCCCACGCCATGGGCTTGATACAGCTTCTCCTCGAAAATGCCCATCAGCTCCAGGATGTCGGGTTCAGAGAAGGGTACCGGCGACGTCCACCAGCTGTTGTAGTTGAAGTGCAACCCTTTGGGCTCCGGCCGGTGGTATTCAATGTACCGGTGGAATGCATCGAGTACATCCCCATCACGAACCACGCCGTAGACTGCCGTTCGGGTCTGCTGCCAGGTATCCGCCTCAATCTCCATCAACGGTTTGTGACCCACGATAAGCCGGTCCCCTTCGACCCGCGTCGCCGCAATGGGAAACTCGATGCCCACGAAGAAACCATCGAGAAATGCGGGCATACTCCGTGGGGGACTCCCCCGAAAGGGAGCCGCCAGACGAGCGACGTCGAAGGAGTCGAGTACAACACAGTCAATCCGTGCCGATTCCTCCAGTCCCGTCAGTCGGTACCGCGCCCATTTCCGAAGCGCCTGTTCCTCCGGCGACCAGCTTATATGAAGGGCGATCTCGAGCGTACCCCCGCCGGGCACTGATTCAGGCTCGTAGTTCACGACAATCGAGTCTCCCGGAGCCAATCCTCCGGTCACATGGACGGGAGCCGCATCGCCGAAAGCGTCTTCGGCCAGATCAAGTAAAAACCGGGGCGACCGAAGCGATACGGGCAAAACATGATCCCCGCTACGTAGGTGAAACACATCCCAATCAATATCAAAATCAGGCTTCATCGCCGGTTCCCCCTGGGCTATTCCCATCGCCAAAACGGCCGTACAAACTGCGGTTAACATCAGCATTGAAGGGCTCCCTCCTGTAGTCTGCGCGCCAACCCGGTTCCTTGCCCATAGCGCGTGGAACTCGTTGACCCTACATCTTACCCATCCTGGCCTGGACAATGCCAAGCATGGCACACGCATATTCAATCCGTTAGAATGGCATCCGAACTCAGGGGCGCAATGCCACCGGGTGCATGGATAACAACATAGCGGCGATAGGGATACCCCGAACAGGAGCAAATTAATGACGACACCTATACGCATTCACCCCGAGAACAGCAAGTGCTTCGAATTTCGGGGTAAACCGCTGGCGTTGCTCACCGCCACCGAACATTATGGCGCAGTAATGAATCGCCCCTTTCGCTTTGAGCGCTACCTGGACGATGCGGCACAACACGGCATGACCTTGACCCGCCTATTCACGCTGTTTCGGGAGCTCCAGAACCACTGCAACCCCTATTCGACCTGCAAACCCGAATCGCCGGATTACATCGCGCCGTTCCGTCGCGTGGGTCCCGAGACGGCCCTGGACGGACAACCAAAGTACGATCTCGACCAATGGAATCCCGAGTTCTTTGACCGGCTCCATCGCTTTCTGACACTGGCATCCGATCGGGGCATCATCGTCGAGGTTGTGTTATTGAGCAACACCTATGCCCCCGAAATCTGGAACCTGAACCCCCTGCACGGAACCAACAACATCAACAAACTCCCCGTAATCCCGTGGCAGGAATACAACAGCCTGCGTCACATAGCGGTCGTCGAACGGCAACGGGCTCATGTTCGAAAAATCGTGGAAGAAACCCGGCGCTACGACAACATCATCTACGAGATCTGCAATGAACCGGGCGGACACGCCCCAGGACTTGCAAACTCACCAGGCCGCGACGAAGTAGACGAGTGGCAACGGGTCATCGCCCGGACCATCCGCGAGAGCGATGGTCCCAATCCCCATCTTATTGCAGGTCATGAAGCCTTTCGCTACGATCCGTGGGAACACGGCGCGACAAAATCGTTCGACGCCGATTTCCCCCTCGATATCGTGAACATGCACCCCTTGCCCAATCTAACCTATCAACGACAGGGCTATGACTTGGGCGTGTTTATGTCCAAGCAACTCTGCCTGCGGCCTTTTCGCAATTTTTGTTTGGACACCTATGCCGAAAGGAAGCCTCTCAACATGGATGAGGATAATATCGCCAGTCAGTACAAGGACTACGAAGGCTGGACCATTCATCGGAAACGGGCCTGGACCGCCCTGCTATCCGGCGCACATTACGACTACATCGACTTTTCCATCATCAATTACTGCGAAACGGGTACGGAGGCCTCGCAACGGTGCATCCGAAGTTGGATGGGCCACCTCTCCCGATTTTTCCATCGGTTTGATCTCGCGAAGGCGCGGCCATTGAGAGACTGGTTGCACGACGAGCCTCCAACGATCTGCGCCTCCGTATTCGGCGTACCAAACGACGAATATGCCATCTACCTGGCCGATGAACGGGAGCTCTCCGACGCCACGGCCGGAACAAAACTCGAAGATATATCCATCCGGTTTGATCTGCCCGAAGGCGCCTACGAAGTCGCTGCCTACTCCCCAAAGAGCGGTCAGCATTCCCCATGGTGGCCCTTCACGGGAGGACACAACCGCCAACTGCGGCTTCCTACATTCGAGCATGACATCGTCGTCCATATCCGGAGGATAGCCTCATAGGATGGCATAGACGAAGTAGAAGGTGGATGTACTGATGATGAACACTCTAGCAGCAATACTCATAGGCACAGCAACAGCTACAATGGGGGAGACCGATATGGCAACCACACTGGACGACTTCGTTCACCCGCCGGTGAATTTTGATCCCGGACCCGAATACGACTCCGAAGCACGCAAATACCAGGGGATCCCGGGAATCGAACGGGCGCCCAATGGTCGCCTCTGGGCGGTATGGTATGCGGGCAAGGAGCACGAAGATCGCTATAACTATGTCGTCGGAGCAACCAGCGATGACGATGGCGAAACCTGGAGTGACCTGAAGTTTGTCGTTGATCCGGACGGCGATGGTCCCATGCGGACCTCTGATCCGTGCCTCTGGCTCGATCCGAATGGCCGGCTCTGGCTGTTTTGGTGGCTCAACGGACCCGGCGAATTGGCCACGGTGACGATGGCTATGACGACAGATAATCCCGATGCAGAAGAACCCGAGTGGAGCGAACCGCGCGTTATCTGTACCGGGGTGATGATAAACAAACCTATCGTTACCCGTGAGGGCGATTGGCTTCTGCCAACGGCCATCTGGCACACCGATTACAGCAACCGGATCATGGTCTCGGCCGATGAGGGAAAGACTTGGTCGCTCCGGGGCGCGGCAAACGTGCCCGACCCGGCCCATCGCAACTGCGATGAACCCATGCTGCTGGAACGAACTGACGGCAGCCTGATGCTCTTAGTGCGCACCATGTATGGCATTGGTCGTAGCATCTCGGAAGATAAAGGTAAAAGTTGGACCCCGGTCAAACCGTACCTCCATGACACAACGTCCC
>PWNM01000512.1 GCA_003557825.1 Candidatus Hydrogenedentota bacterium
GGAATTTGATCCGATGGGGCCTTTTGCCGTTTAATCAGGGCTCTTGCCGGGCTGCGGGCAGTAACAGATTCCATCAGCTACCAGTACGCCTTGTTGGCACCCATCGACGAGGCGAACCATACAGACGAACGAGAGGGAGTTGCATGCCGAAACGCGAAGACATTAAGAAAGTATTGATTATCGGGTCGGGTCCCATTATCATCGGACAAGCCTGCGAATTCGACTACTCGGGCACCCAAGCCTGCAAGGCGCTCCGGGCCCTTGGCTACGAGATCGTCTTGGTCAACTCGAATCCCGCTACCATTATGACCGATCCCGGCATGGCCGACTACACCTATGTGGAACCACTGAATGCGGATACCCTGCGCGAGATTATCGCAAAGGAACGACCCGACGCCCTCTTGCCCAACCTGGGCGGCCAGTCGGGGTTGAACCTGGCCTCCGAGTTGTACAGAAAAGGCGTTCTCGACGAGTTCGGCGTCGAGGTTATCGGCGTGGCCATCGACGCCATCGAACGGGGCGAAGATCGAGATGCCTTCAAAAAAACCATGGACAAGCTGGGCATCGAAATGCCCCGGAGCGAGCTGGCCTACAGCGTCGAAGAAGCCGAGGCCATTGCGGAAAAGATGGGCTATCCCGTTGTGCTGCGACCGGCCTATACCATGGGCGGCACGGGCGGCGGCCTGGTCTACAACCTCGAGGAACTGCGTACGGTCGTGGCCCGGGGCTTGGCCGCGAGCATGGTCGGCCAGGTGCTGGTCGAGGAGTCCGTGCTGGGTTGGGAAGAACTCGAACTCGAGGTGGTCCGCGACGCCAAGAATCAGATGATCACCGTGTGCTTTATCGAAAACGTGGACGCCATGGGGGTGCATACGGGCGACTCGTTCTGCACGGCCCCCATGTTGACCATTTCGACTGAACTGCAGGAGCGGCTGCAAAAGCAGGCCTATGCCATTGTCGAGGCGATTCAAGTCCTCGGCGGCACCAACGTGCAATTCGCCCACGATCCGGTGTCGGACCGCATCACGGTCATCGAGATCAACCCGCGCACGTCGCGATCCTCGGCGTTGGCATCTAAAGCGACGGGCTTCCCCATCGCCCATGTGTCGGCGTTGCTGGCCTGCGGCCTCACCCTCGACGAGATCCCCTATTGGCGCGACGGCACCCTCGAAAAATACACGCCTTCTGGGGATTATGTGGTCGTCAAATTCGCCCGTTGGGCCTTTGAGAAGTTCAAAGGCGTGGAAGACAAACTGGGTACCCAGATGCGGGCCGTCGGCGAAGCCATGAGCATCGGGAAGAATTACAAAGAAGCCCTGCAGAAGGCCATCCGGTCCCTCGAGATCAACCGGTATGGGCTGGGTTTCGCCAAAGACTACAACAATAAATCATTGGACGAGCTGCTGAAGTTGGCGAGCAATCCCACCAGCGAGCGGCAGTTCATCATCTACGAAGCCCTGCGCAAAGGGGCCACCGTGGCCGAGCTTCACGCACGCACCCACATCAAGGCCTGGTTCCTCGACCAGATGAAGGAGCTGGTGGATCTTGAAGAAGCGATCCTGACGCATACGGAAGCCGATCTGCCCGACGACTTGCTGATACAGGCCAAGAAAGACGGCTTTGCGGATCGGTATCTCGCTCGATTGCTTGGAGCCGACGAGAGCCGCATCCGCGAACGACGCATTGCCTTGGGAATCGAGGAGGTTTGGGAACCGGTACCCGTGAGCGGCGTGGAGGACGCGGCCTATTACTACTCGACGTATAACGGAACCGACGCGATCAAACCGAGCGCCAACCGCAAGATCATGGTGCTGGGCGGCGGTCCAAACCGCATCGGACAGGGCATCGAGTTCGACTATTGCTGCGTCCATGCCGCCTTTGCGCTCCGGGATTTGGGTGTTGAATCCATCATGGTGAACTGCAACCCCGAGACCGTATCGACCGACTACGACACCTCGAATCGGCTATATTTCGAGCCCCTTACCGTCGAGGATGTGCTCAGCATCTACAACAAGGAGAAGCCCGAGGGACTTATCGTGCAGTTCGGCGGACAGACCCCGCTGAACATCGCCAACGAGTTGGCGGCGGCGGGCGTGCCGATTTTGGGGACATCGCCCGAGACCATCGATTTGGCCGAAGACCGCGATCGATTCCGGAAAGTCATGCAACGCCTGGGCATTCCCCAGCCCGAATCGGATATGGCCAGCACCTTTGAAGAGGCCCTGGCCATCGCCAACCGAATTGGCTACCCGTTGATGGTGCGGCCATCCTATGTGCTCGGTGGCCGGGGCATGGAGATCGTGCACAACGAGTCCATGTTGCGGCGATATCTGACCGCGGCGGTGGAGGCAACCCCGGAACGCCCCATTCTCATCGACAAATTTCTTGAAAACGCCATCGAGGTCGAGGCGGACGCCATTGCCGACGGGACCGACGCCTTTGTACCGGCCATCATGGAACACATCGAACGAGCGGGTATCCATTCCGGCGACTCGGCTTGCGTAATTCCGCCCATCAGCATTCCGCCCAAACACATCGAGACCATCAAGGACTACACCCAACGGATCGCCATCGAGCTTAATGTCGTGGGACTGATGAACATCCAGTATGCCATTGCCGACGATTGCGTTTACATCCTCGAAGCCAATCCCCGGGCGTCGCGAACTGTGCCGTTGGTGTCGAAGATCTGCGACATTCCCATGGCACATATCGCCACCGAAGTCATGCTCGGCAAGAAACTGGCCGACCTGAACCTCAAGGAGCGGACGATTCCGCATTATGGCGTGAAAGAAGCGGTATTTCCCTTCAACATGTTCCCGGAGGTCGATCCGGTTCTGGGGCCCGAGATGCGCTCGACGGGCGAGGTGTTGGGCATGGCGGATTCCTTTGGCCTGGCCTTCCACAAGGCGCAGGCCGCGACCCAACAAGGACTGCCCTCGGAAGGGACCGTGCTGATGACCATCGCCGACGAAGACAAACCGGCGGCGGTAGAAGTGGCCCGGCAGTTCAGCCAGCTCGGGTTCCGCATTCTGGCGACTCAGGGGACGCATAACTGCCTGAAGGACAACGGGATTGTCTCCGAGGTCGTGGCCAAGCTGGCCGAAGGCCGACCCAATCTGGTTGATTCCATTAAAAACGAACAAGTCGATCTGGTCATCAACACTCCGAACGGCGAACAGAGCGAAAGCGACGACTCCTACATTCGCAAGACGGCCGTGCGCTATAAGTTGCCGTATATCACCACCACCGCCGCCGCGTTGGCGGCGGCTCGGGGTATTGCCGCGTTTAAGGCGGGGCGGGGCGGCGTGAAGTCGCTCCAGGAGTACCACGCCGACATCCGGTAAATGCCGGCATCTCTGCGTGGAGTTGGGGAATCGGACGGGACGACGCGCCCCGCCTTGTGGGCAGCAACGGCGGGGCGTCCGTCTGTTCAGGGATAGAACCAGGTTGGGGTTGTGGATCAAAACAGGGCGTTGGCGAGGCGATCTTTCGAGACGATACCCGATAGGCGTTCGACGACTTCCCCGTTATCGAAAATGAGGGTGGTCGGCAATGTACGTATGGAATATTCCATGGCCAGACCGGCCATTTGGTCCACATCGACGCGCAGGAAGGTGGCCTTATCGCCGTGTTCCTCGGCCACCGCATTCAGCGTAGGCCGAAACCGGTGGCAGGGGCCGCACCATTCCGCGCCAAAGTAGGCCACGGTCAGACCCGAATCGTCCCGTGTGGCCTCGCGAAATACTTCGATATCCTCGACGGGTTGAATCTCGGACACATAATCCACGGCCTCGACGGGACCAAAGGGGTTGAGTATCAGCATGGCTACGATCCCGAGAAAGGCGCCATACAGAGCACCCCGTCGGGGATTCGCAGTGAGCGGACAGGCCCCTGTTTTACGTTGCTGGGTCCGACCAAGCAATCCACCGAGCACGGCTCCGACGCCGCCTCCGATGAGTATTTGATAAAGCATTGGTTA
>PWNM01000282.1 GCA_003557825.1 Candidatus Hydrogenedentota bacterium
AATCGCCATTGATCCGACCGCCGGAGCAGGCCATCCGTATCATATCGCCTATATATGATATACTTGATAGGGTATGAGGTGATTTGGTTGGCCTGCTCGTTTTGATCGTCGATTCCGTCGAGAACTGTCCATCATTTTTTGAGCGCCCTGACGGGCAATGATACAATAAATGCTGGTTCATGATAGCATTGGCTGCCTCTTGGCGTGAATTGCGGGTTTCTTCCTGTACGCCCATATAGCCGAGCTGATGTGTTACGGAATGCCCAACGTTCTTTTCCCGGATGCACCGTTCTCCAATCTCAGGAATTGAGTCGATTGCGGATCCCTAAAGGTCCGATGGGTCATGATCAGCCATTACGAACCGATGCAGCGCATGACCCATCCGGAAATCACACGTAGGGCGATATGTGTTGTAATTTTGATAGGGTATAATGACCCAAACCTACTTTGCGAATCCCCCGCTGCACGACTGTAAGGCGTTGCGGGGCCTTCGGGAGACCTAAATGAAAGAAACGGATTTCGAAATAGCGGGCCGAGCCTTTCGCTCGCGCCTGATGGTTGGAACGGGCAAGTTTCCTTCGTCGGAGGCCCTGCGGCAGACCCTCGAAGCCTGCGATGCCGAGATTGTAACGGTTGCGTTGCGCCGGGCCGACATCGGCCAGGCCGAGAGCGACAGTATTCTCTCGGTTCTCGACCCGAAGCGACACCTGATTCTGCCCAACACCTCGGGCGCACGGACGGCCGAAGAAGCCGTTCGCCTGGCGCGCATGGCCCGGGCAGCGGGGCTCGAACCGTGGGTCAAGCTCGAGTTGACCCCCGAACCGAAATATCTACTGCCTGATCCTATCGAGACGCTGAAAGCGGCGGAAATGCTGGTGGCCGATGGATTTGTGGTCTTGCCCTATATCCAGGCCGACCCGGTTCTTGCCAAACGGCTGGAGGAAGTCGGCACGGCGACGGTTATGCCCCTTGGGGCCCCGATTGGAAGCAATAAAGGCGTCAAAACGCGTGACATGATCCGCATCATCATCGAACAGGCGACAGTCCCCGTCGTCGTGGATGCCGGACTGGGCGCGCCGTCCCATGCCGCCGAGGCCATGGAAATGGGAGCCGACGCCGTGCTGGTCAATACGGCCCTGGCCGATGCCGAAGATCACGCCGCCATGGGCCGGGCCTTCGGTCTCGCTGTCGAGGCCGGGCGATTGGCCTATCGCGCGAGCCTCGGGCCGGTTCGGGAAACAGCCGAGGCCTCATCGCCGCTGTCCGGTTTTTTGAAGAGCCTAACGTAAACGCTGCTCGGTCGGCGTTTGTGGAGATACATTAATGTCCTTTAAACACGAAATTGCGGAATGGCCCGAGGAACGGATTGCCGCCCGCATCGCCGAAGCGGACGCCGCCGCGGTCGAGCGGGCGCTGGCCCGGGAAGAGCGGACCCCGGCTGACCTGGCCGCCCTCTTGTCGCCGGTTGCGGCCGATTATCTCGAACCCATGGCCAAGGAAGCCCAAAGGCTGACCCGCTGGCACTTTGGCCGTACCATCGGCATGTATGTGCCCCTGTATATCTCGAACATTTGTGGAGCCGATTGCGTCTATTGCGGTTACGCCGTCCGTTCGGGTAACAAGGAGCGTCGCCGGACCCTCGGACCTGACGAAATCCGTCGCGAATGCGATATCCTGGCCGGCCACGGCTATCGAAGCGTACTATTGCTTACCGGCGAGGCCCGTCGGGCCGTGCCTGTTTCCGAGATCGCCGAAGCGGTGGCCATTTCCCGTGAATACTTCCCGTCCGTGGCCGCCGAAATCTACGCCCTTGATGAAGCCGACTATGCCACCCTGGTCAAGCACGGCCTCGAAGGGGTGACCCTGTATATGGAAACCTATCATCGGCCTACGTATGCCCAGGTCCATCTGAAAGGGGAGAAGGCGGATTACGACTATCGCATCGACGCCATCGAGCGGGCTGGGCATGCCGGCGTGCGTCGATTGAGCATCGGGGCCTTGCTAGGGCTCTACGATTGGCGCCAAGAAGGATTCTGGACGGCCCTCCACGGCCGTTATTTGCAGAAAGCCTGTTGGCGCAGCGCCATTTCGGTGTCTTTTCCCCGGTTGTTGCACGTACCCGAACGGTTCGGGATTCCCCATCTGGTGTCCGACCGCGAACTGGTCCAACTCATGCTTGCCATGCGGTTGTTCCTGCCCGAAGTCGGGTTCAACCTATCCACCCGCGAACGGGCCGACTTCCGCGATGGGCTCATCCACCTGGGCGTCACCATGATGAGCGCCGGCTCGTCCACCCGCCCCGGGGGATACGGCACCTACGGCGAGGAAACCCTCGAACAGTTCGAGATCGAAGACACCCGGAGCCCCGAGGAAGTGGCCGCCGTCATCCGCGCCGCGGGCTACGACCCTGTCTGGAAAGATTTTGATTATGCCTTCGACGACGCCGCAATCGGCGAGCCGTCGCACCAATAGAGGAAATGTCATGAATGTAACCATTAACGGCGAAACACGCGAAGTTCCCGATGGCCTGACTGTTCAGGCCCTGATCGAGCATCTTGGCCTGCGTACCGATGCGACGGTGGCCGAAATCAACGGATCTATCGTCGACCGAGCCGCCTATTCGGATCGGCCCATTGCGGCGGGCGACGAAGTCGAACTGGTCCAGTTTGTAGGAGGCGGATAATGCCTACCCATGCGGACCGGGTCGCCCAATTTGAGCAGGCCGACCTCTATGTGGTGATCACCGAAGCGTTCTGCGCCGGCCGTTCCAGCCTTGATGTGCTTGACGCTGTCCTTGAGGCGGGCGTGCGACTTGTGCAGTTCCGCGAGAAGGATCTCTCCGGACGTGAGCTTTTTGAACGGGCCGAGCAATTCCGCCGCCGGACGGCCGAAACCGGAGCCGTGCTCATCATCAACGACCGGGTCGATATCGCCCTGGCCGTGGGAGCCGATGGGGTTCACTTGGGCCAGGAGGATTTGCCCCTCGAAGCCGCCCGGCGCATCGCCCCCGACCTCATCCTCGGCGCATCGTCCCACAACCTCGAAGAAGCCCTCGCCGCCCAGGACGCCGGCGCGAGCTACGTCAACATCGGACCCATCTTCGACACCCAGACGAAATCCGTCCCCACCGGAACCGTCGGTCCTGCCATGATTGACGCCATCACGCCCCACCTGCGCATCCCCTGGACCACCATGGGCGGCATCAAAGCCCACAACATCCACGAAGTCACCCAACGAGGCGCCCGTCACCCCGCCGTCGTCACCGCCGTCACCGCCGCGGCCGATGTCTGCGCCGCCACCCGCGAACTCCGCCAGGCTATTACTGGCGGGCAGGTACCGACCAAGACGACTTGATCACCGCCTTAATTCGCCTCGCTCACGAAATTCTCACCAAATGCTAACATTTCCTGAATGCTTCGTGGCTATGGTATATACTCCCATGACATAGAGGAGTAGCGGTATGGCAAACGAAGCGATTTTGGTGGTGGAAGACGAGGAGGATATCCTCGAGTTGATCCGATACAATCTGCGGAAGGCGGGGTATTCGGTGTCGACGGCGATGACAGGGGAAGATGCGTTGAACCTGGACTTTTCGGAGACGCCGGACCTGATATTGCTGGACCTGATGTTGCCCGGGGTGGATGGGCTCGAGGTGTGCAAACGGGTGCGGCAGGATCCGCGAACCCATGGGCTGCCGATCATCATGGTCACAGCCAAGGGCGAGGAGTCGGATATCGTCGCAGGGCTCGAACTGGGGGCAGACGACTACATCACGAAACCCTTTAGCCCCAAGGTGCTCAGCGCGCGGGTCCAATCGGTGTTGCGGCGCCGGGGGAAAACCGAGCCTGCTGACACGGACGTGCTGCGTATCCATGATCTGGTGATTCATCCGGGACGACACGAATTGTTGGTGGACGATAACCCGGTCGAGTTGACGTTTACGGAGTTTCGGGTGCTCCATTTTTTGGCCCGTCGGC
>PWNM01000578.1 GCA_003557825.1 Candidatus Hydrogenedentota bacterium
AAAGCATCGAACATCGCCGCCGAAGAGGTACTGGGGGTGCTTGATACAATCGAGACGGAAGGATTTATAGGCGCCCCACAGGATGCGAACCTGGCTAGTTACGATAACAGGCTACAAGGGACAGACCTGCTTATACGCTGGGACCGGCCTACTGTGGAGATAGACCGCCTTGTGCGCGCTCTTACACCTGCGACGCCGGCTCGATTTCATCACAGAGGTCGAACCGTCTATGTGCAACAAATGGAATCATTCCTTCTACCCGATCCCCAGCCGCCGGGACTTGTGCTCGATACCTATCCCCATGTCACCATAGCGGCCCAAGATGGCGCGGTGCAGATCATCGATGCTTTTTACCGAGGTCTGGGTATATCGCCTTGGCCCGGTTGGCGTACGCCGATACGTCCCGGCGACCAGTTAACATAACCCCGCTAGGAGACCCAATGTCCGATATAGTCATTCGCCCCTATCGACCCGAAGACGAGTCCGAATGGATGAAAGTCCATGCCCAACTGCTGATGATATCGCATGCCTGGAACTACGCCATTCAAGAGCGCCCCCGATATGACGGCTATCAGTCTACATTGTTGGTGGCCGAATGCGACGGGCGCATTGTGGGCCTTACGGATGTGCAATACGAAAACGAACCGGGTGAGCTGTGCCTGCTTGATGATAGCCGCGGCGGCTATGTGCTGGAGTTCGGGCGGCTGCCCGAGTTCAGCGGGCACAATCTGGGTCAACGGCTCATCGAATCCACTGCCGAAGACGCCCGCCGCCAAGGATTCAACCGGCTCGAATACTGGACGCAAGACCGCAAAGCACAACGATTTTATGCGCGCCTGGGCATGACCGTCATCGGTCGGCATTACCGCTTCCGGATGAAAGCGCCGCAGTCTGTCGAGACGGACTTGGGGTCTGCAGGGATCGGCATCGAATACATCTACGGTGTGTGCTCAACCGAAGACTGGCCTCGCATCCGCCGGGAATATGACATCATCACCCGGCCGCCGCTGGAACCGCATCTATGTATTGGCTACGAGATTCGATTCTAGAAGAAGCAAAAATGTTAGTGACGACCGGTCCAAATTATTGTATAATATGTAAGGTGAGATAATCATCGATTAGGACGCGTTACAGCCTGTGCTGAAGGGCGCGTCTTGAATCAGTCTAGGTGGAGGATACTCCCATGAAATCGCGAAAAACACTAGGCGTGGCCCTCGTTTTGATTACCCTGACGATCACGCTCGGGTGTCCCCCTCCACGGACGGATTACGAATACACCAGCGCCGACACCCGATCGGGTGGATGGCGTCTTCCCTTATTCGGCGCGCCGGATTCAGCACTGGAAGACATTGCCAATGATGGCGGTGAGGTACGGGAGGTCATCGAACCAGATGTCATCCGGCGACAGGGAGACCTGCTGTTTGTGCTCAATCAGCATCGGGGACTGCTCATCGTTGATCTGGCAGAAAATAAGCTTGTCGGGCAAGCGGCCACGTATGGGTTTCCCCGGGACATTTATCTGACCCCCACCCGAGCCTACGTACTCGTGAGTCAGGCCGCCGATTACACGGTCGTCGGAAACACTGTCCGATATGAAATCGGAAGCCGGTTATTTGTCGTCGATATCACCGACCCGTCCCAGCCGGAGGTGCAATCGAGTTTTAGCTTGCCCGGTGATCTAGTGGACAGCCGGATCGTGGGCGATGTGCTGTATGCCGTATCAGCAGCATATTACTGGGGTTGGACCGATGGCGACGTTGCCGTTAGCGTAAAATCCGGAGAAGGTTCGTGGGTAACAAGCGTCAACATCGCTGATCCCCACGAACCACGCCAGGACGATCAGATCAAATTTGATGGAGCCGGACAGGTCATTCATGCGGCTGCCAATGCGATCTATGTCGCCCGGTCCAACTGGGCGTCCGACACTACTGATATCCAGTATATTGATATTACCGATCCGGAAGGCATCCTTGAATTGGGCGGGACGGTTGCGGTACCAGGTATGGTGGCGGACCGCTTCAAAATGGACCAATCCGATGGAGTCTTGAGGGTGGTATCGAATGCGTGGCAGGACGGTCGACGGGTCTATCTCACCACCGTGGATGTGACCGATCCCGACGCCCTCGAGATCATGGCGACACTCGATTTCCTTCGTGCCCGGGGAGACACCCTGTTCGCTACCCGATTCGACGGTGACCGGGCTTATGTGGTCACCTATTTTCTGAAGGATCCGTTGTTCGTCGTCGACTTGAGTGACCCCTATGACCCGATCATTTTGGGTGAACTCGAAGTACCGGGTTGGTCAACCCATATCGAGCCGCGAGGCGACCGCCTTATCGCCTTGGGCGTAGATGACACCCATGGCTGGCGAGTGAGCGTGAGTCTTTTTGATGTGGCCGACCCGACTGAACCCGGCTTGGTTGAACGGGTGAGTTTTGGCGAAGACTGGTCCTGGTCAAGTGCGCATCACGATGTGAAGGCGTTCTCCGTATTCGACGACATGCTGGCCGTTCCCTTCAGCGGATGGTCCGCCGATGTAGGCGGCTACGAGCGCCTGCAATTTGTATCCTGGTCTCCCGACGGTCTCGATACGCGGGGCCATGTAGACCTATCGGGCTCATTGGTCCGCTCGTTCGAGCATGAAGCTTCTGTATTCGCATTGACCCAGGAAGAACTGGTCACCCTGGATGTCGAAGATCCCGATACGCCGAAACCAACCGCGCGATTGGCGCTGGCCGAAAATGTGGCCGATTTTGTTCCCTTGAATGACGCGCTGGGCGTCGAGATCATCACTCGCTTCGATTCAGGCCGCACCATCGTGCGAACACATGGGTTGCCCATGCAACATACCCATGCACCGGCAATCGGATCAGCAAGCGTTGAGTTGGGCCGACTAGTTGCGGCGGTTCCCGATGGTGACAGCGTGTTGCTCGTCGGGGCAGAATGGCCCGATGACGGTTACGGATGGCGGTATTGGAACGAACGGATGGTGATCGCACGGGTGGACTGCTCGGATCCGGCCCGACCTGAGGTCTCCGACCCGGTACGGCTCAATGCTTCGCCCTATACCGGCTATTGGGGATTCCCCATGCCGATGTTCTACGACATCGATATTGGCTATGCGATGCCACCGTGGCACGGGGCCTTACTCGACGACATGGCATTCCTAGTGGGCGACAAGCTAGTTGTCCGCTGCACCGCTGACCAGTTTGACACAACCGTGGGCAATCAACCGGCAAGTCAAGGGTTGGTCGTGCTTGATGCAACGAGTCTGACAGGGGCGCGCACCGTCGGCCTGGGGTACGAATTGGTTGATACAGTCCATTACGAATTGGTTGATACAGTCCATGCGGTAGACGATCGGATGCTGATTGGGTTTGCAGAAGTCGCTCAAGAAGGCTCAGTCTTCCAGCGTCCGTTGTTGGCCCACTTCGTAGGGCTTCTCGATGTAGCCGAGACGAGCATGAGCCCACCGGCGAACATCCCGGGTACGGTAGTTCAGTATGACCCAGATTCTGGTGTGCTCACGTTGTCCGATTACCAATGGCAACGAGACGGATCAATACGAAACGATCTGATCACCGCCTACTGGAACGGCTCGGACCCCATCGAGCTGCGTGATGAAAAGGCGCTTCCGAGAGGAACTAGCCGAATCCTGGGGCGGGGTGAGCGAGTTTACCTGGATGTCTACAACAACGGCTACGAATTAGTTCCTGTAACGATTGGGGCCACGGGGTCCATCCAGATGGGTTCAGCCATTCCGGTGACGGCGCAATGGGGCGTGCTGGTCAACGCCCAACCCGACAAAGCCTATGTATCTGTCGGCGGCGGCGCACTGGCGATCTACGACATCGGCCCGACATCCCAGTTGAGCGAGCTGATCCCGCTCATGGGTATCCCCCATCGCATCCGCTTCGGAGAGGCTCAGGCCTATGGCATTGCCGGATACGGCGGG
>PWNM01000020.1 GCA_003557825.1 Candidatus Hydrogenedentota bacterium
AATCCGCAGCAGCGATCCGACGGTATCGGGATTATCGGCCTGTTCCAGTTTCGTCCGTAGCGGTTCGATCGCCTCAGGCGGCACCGCCTCGGCCGTGATGGTAAGCGTCTGGTTCTCGCTGACGGTCTCGCTTCCGGAGCGGCCGTTCACTGCGTAATCCACCCGGAGCTGCTTCACAATATTGGGCGCAGGATCGCCGAAAATGCTGTTGCTGGCTTCGATAGACAACTCGCCGCCCTCTACCTGTTGCGCTACGGTATCCGTCACATCGGCCCAATCGCCATCCGGCAGATTGCCGTATCGCGCATGTGTGATCTCGATACGCCCATGGCCGCGAGAAATCTGCTGAATGAGCGCCGTGACGGCTTCTTCGGCTTCCGCCCGGCCGCGGTCATCTTCGAGCGACGCGAGCACATCAAGCAGTTCGGGGAGCTGGTCGGGTTCGGCCAGGTCGCCCAGGGCTCGAATGGCCGTGGGGCGGATGGCATCCGATGCAATCTGGGCGTGAATGGCGTCCCATGCCTCGGCAACGCCCCGCTGAGACAATACCTCGATCAGCTCGATGCGGCGGGCATCCGAACCTTCTTGCATCGCGGCAATGAGGCCTTCTTCCACGCCCGGTCCGTCCAGGCGTCGCAAGGTTTCGACGATGGCCTGTTGTTCCTGGCGGCTGGGGTCGTCGTCGAGCATGGCGCTCAGCGGTTCGATGGTCGAGGCGTCGCCCTGGGCTCCCAAAGCCCGGAGGGCAGTGACCCGCACCAGTTCGTTTTCGTTCGCGAGAGCATCGTGCAACACCGCCAGGGGGACGCCTTCGTCGCGGTCGGCCAGTGCGCTGAGCAGCGCGGCCTGCAACGCACCGGAAAGTCCCTCAAGTTCGCCCAGGAATCGATCCGTTACCTCATCGCCCTCGAGGTTCTCAATAGAAGCAATGGCCATGGCGCGGAACATCTCGTCTTCGCTTCCCATGGCAACCACGACGCGCTCGGGGGCCCGGTCGGGTTCGGCGCGGAGCATGGCCGAGAAGGCACCTGCCTGAACAAAGTTCGGCCACGTGTCGTCTTGTAATCGTTCGAGCAACGCCACGGCTCGGGCCGCATCGGATGTCTCGACCAAGCGTTCGGCTGCGGAAAGGCAGGCCTCGGCGGCCGTTATGCGCCGGTCTGGATCATCGGCGTCAAGAACGGATTCAAGAGCATCAGCGGCTTCGACGGTACCGATCCGGCCCAGGGCCAAGATGGCCGTTGTGGCGGTCTCGGCGTCTTCATCAAGCAATGCCGCAAGGGGCGCCACGGCCTCGGCGTCCCGTCGATTGCCGAGGGACGTGATGATGCCCAGCCGAACCCTGCCCGTGGTCTCGCCCAAGGCCTCGCGCAATGCCGCGTCAACCTCCGGATAAGGCATGGGTTCGAGGGCAAACCGTATCAGGTGAGCCCGGTCGGGGTCATCGAGCATCGCTGCCAGCGGTTCGATGGCATCCCGCGAGCCAATGGATGCGAGGATACGCGCCGCCCGGTCGAGATCCGCCCAGTCGGCGTCCTCGGCCTGCAATGTTTCGATGCACTCGGCTTCCATGTCTGCGCGCACGTCTGGATCGGCCAAGGCGGCGTTGATCGCTCCGTCAATATCCGGATCGGTATTCGCCATGCTGTGGGGCGCAACGAACAACAATCCGACAAAAACCGTACTCAATATGCACCATCGTAGGACTACCATATCGTCTCCTTGTATCATCGGTTTCCCAAGGCGTCATGTCCTGCGCCATCGTCCATTCGGTTTACGACGGTGGACAGTCTTCGCCCGTAACATAGGTTCAGGTTAACCAGCGTAGCATGATCGGAGCCATAACACAAGCAAGCCGAAACCGCATTGTTTCTCGAATATCCCGGTCCGAAAATTGACCCTCCGGGGCCGTTTTCGCCATCATACTGCCCTTTTGGGCCATCATGCCCGTAGCAGAACCGGTGAAAAGGAAGTCATCCATACATGAATACCCTTCATATCGCTCGCATTGCCACCGAATTGAACCTCAATGAATCCCAGGTCGTCGCCACAGCAGGCCTGTTTGCCGAGGGCGGCACGGTTCCCTTTATTGCCCGCTACCGGAAAGAGGCCACAGGCTCCCTCGACGAGGTGGCCATTACTTCCATCCGCGACCGCCTCGAACAACTAGCTGAACTGGATAAACGACGCGAGGCCATTCTCAAGTCCCTTGAAGAACGGGAACTGCTCACCGATGAGTTGAAGGCCCAAGTCGATTCCGCCGAGACCATGACTGCCCTCGAAGACATCTACCTGCCCTATCGTCCCAAACGGCGCACCCGTGCCACCATCGCTCGCGAAAAGGGCCTCGAACCATTGGCCGAGTGGCTGCTGACCCATGAAGGCGACACGATCGCCGATCCCGAATCGGAAGCGGAAGGCTACGTCGATGCTGAGAAAGGCGTGGTCGATGGGGCCGAGGCCTTGGCGGGCGCGCGAGACATCCTCGCCGAGCGAATCAGCGAACACCCCGAAGTTCGCGCTGCCATGCGGACGCTGTTCATGAGCCAGGGTACCATCGCGGCGAAGGTGGTCAAGGACAAGGAAGAAGAGGGGGCGAAGTTCAAGGACTACTTCGAGTGGGAAGAAGCCGCTGCCGCCGCGCCGTCCCATCGGATCCTGGCCATGTTCCGCGGCGAGAACGAGGGGGTGCTTGCCCTGCGCGTCGCCCCGCCCGAGGAGGCGGCCCTTGATGCGATTCGCGCCCATTTCACCACCCACGAAACCCCTGCGGCCGAGCAGATCCGGCTCGCCATCGACGACGGTTACAAACGCCTCCTGGGCCCCTCTATCGAGACGGAGGTTCGGGCGGAACTCAAAAAACGGGCCGATGATGCGGCCATTCAGGTCTTCGCGTCGAACCTGCGGGAACTCCTCCTCGCGGCCCCGCTTGGCCAGAAAGCCGTGCTGGCCCTCGACCCGGGGTTCCGCACCGGTTGCAAGCTGGTCTGCCTCGATCCCCAAGGCAAGCTCGTGTTTACCGACACCATCTATCCCCACACGGGCGCTCGGGCCGCCGAGGAAGCGGGCGTCAAGGTTCGGGCCCTCTGCCAACGCTTCGCCATCGAGGCCGTCGCCATCGGCAACGGCACGGCCAGCCGCGAGACCGAGGCCTTTGTGCGCAGCCTCGACTTGCCTTCATCCATCGCCGTGGTCATGGTCAACGAATCGGGCGCATCCATCTATTCGGCCTCGGAAGCGGCCCGCAAGGAATTCCCCGACCACGACGTGACGGTCCGCGGATCCGTATCCATCGGGCGGCGGCTCATGGATCCCCTGGCTGAACTGGTCAAGATCGATCCCAAATCCATCGGCGTCGGCCAATACCAGCACGATGTCGACCAAACCGCCCTCAAACGCAGCCTCGACGACGTGGTATCGAGCTGCGTCAACGGCGTGGGCGTTGATGTTAACACGGCAAGCAAGCAACTGCTGACCTATGTTTCGGGGCTCGGGCCCCAGCTCGCCGGCAATATCGTCGCCTACCGCGACGAAAACGGCCCCTTCGAATCGCGCACAGCCCTCAAAAAAGTGCCTCGTCTCGGACCCAAGGCCTTTGAACAGTCCGCCGGTTTCCTGCGTATCCGGGACGGAAAGCATCCCCTCGACGCCAGCGCCGTCCATCCCGAACGCTATGCCTTGGTGGATGCCATCGCCCAGGATCTCGCATGCTCCGTGTCGGACCTCCTGCGCGACGGGGCCTTGCGGAACCAGATTGACCCGGGCCGCTATGTCTCCGACACCGTCGGCTTGCCCACTCTCAAAGACATCCTCGCCGAGTTGGCCAAACCCGGTCGCGACCCCCGCCAACAATTCGAGGTGTTCTCCTTCGCCGAAGGCGTCAATACCCTCGAAGACCTCGAAAAAGGCATGGAGCTGCCCGGCGTCGTGACCAATGTTACCGCCTTCGG
>PWNM01000639.1 GCA_003557825.1 Candidatus Hydrogenedentota bacterium
AACAAGCTACTCGACTATGATCGGCAGCGTGAGGGAATGCGGCCGCCGCCCATATTTGCCACCCATCCACATCCGCAGGAACGGGTTGACCTTCTTCAGGCGTTGGTTCAGCGATATCCGGCAGACATGCGGCAACAAAATGTGCTAAACACCGACCGATATCACTCGACAGTATTGAGCCGGTTGAGATAGCACAATTGGGCACGCGACTATCGTCCATGCTTACTGGGCTGATTGCCATTCACAACTTCTGCTCCGCAGTCCGTGGCGGTATCTCCGGATTTTTGCATTAGGGAGAGTAAGGAATGGTCCCTGTTTCGTCCACTTCATAACCCCATTTTGCAATGAGATCCTCAGCCGGAAGGAACTCATCGTTGGTCTCTTGAAGAAGTCGGGTCAACAACGCCTCGAGGTTCGCTTGTTCCTCCGCGTAATCCGGATGATTACAGCAGTTGGTCATCTGATAAGGGTCGGCTTCGTTATCAAACAATTCCCAAGGACCATCAAGTGCGCGGGTATAGGTATATTTGCCAGTGTATACGCCCCGGTATTCACGCCCCCCGACCTCCGGCGTCCACTGTCCAAAAGGCGCAGCACACATGATAAGCGCTCCTTCGACCTGTGGCGTATCGCCCTGCAACAAGGCCGGAGCGAAATCTCTCCCTTCCACTGTCTCCGGAATGGTCAGTCCACAGAGCCCCAAAAGGGTGGGCATAAGGTCCGGGGAATTCACGATGGTGTCCACCTCACGCCCATCGTTCCCTAGTCCGTCGGGATACCGAACTATTAGGGGTACCATCAATGACTCAGCATAGGGCTGCTGTTTTTTGACATAACCATGTGAATGGAGCATGTCTCCGTGGTCAGAGGTGAACACAAATACCGTGTTGTTCCTGATCCCGAGTTCATCGATGGCCTTGTCCAACAGGCCGATGCAGTCGTCCAGGGCGGCGATGTGGGCGTAATACCCCGCCAGTTCCTCCCGAGCCGCGGTCTCATGCTCTTTGGGAACACTGGGCTGTAATACTACATCCTCCGGCGGAATGCGGCGTCGGTACTCCTCAGGCGCTGTCCCATAGGGCGCATGAGGCGGTCCCCACGAAAGGAACAGCGCAAAAGGCTTATCCTTCGGATGGTCGCTCAGATACCGAATGGCTTCGTGCGTTTGCGCAATGGCGTCGTAGCCATCCCATGTTTGCTGTTCAGGGGTGTCGCCATAGTAGACAGAATTGTTGTAATTATGCGTACATTCGAGCACTTTCCAGAACTCGAACCCCTGTCGTCGCTCGCGGGGGATAAAACTCGATCGACCGTGGCCGTCCAGATGCCACTTGCCGATATAACCCGTGTCGTACCCCGCCCCGTTGAACGCGTCGGCAATGGACACAGCATCAGTTCCCAAACAAAGATCGTTCATAAACAAGCCATGGGTCAGCCAATATTGTCCGGTAATCAAGCTAGCCCGATAGGGGGTACAAACCGGACATCCCGACACGGCCTGGGTGAACATCAGGCTCTCTTCGGTCAGGCGGTCCAGGTGAGGCGTTTTCGCATTGGGATCACCCGCATATCCTGTGGCCTGTCCTCGCCATTGATCGGCAAAAACGAATACGACATTGGGCTTGTCCGGGTTCATTTTAATCTCCGATTAGCCAAGATACCGCCCTTTATCGAGTAAACATCCGGGCGATGTTGAATAATACGAGCAGATGCCTAATATGTCAGACCGAATAAGGGGCCGAAGACCAGCAACAAGATATAAAACGGCCAGAGAATGATGCGTACGGCCCCGCCAATGACTGATACGCCAGTATCCCATATATTCCCGATTTGAAAGAACGAATCAAAATCAAATTCCATACTTGCTTCCTCCAGCCGCTCCCTAATGAGCGGCTTATCAGTTTAGTTAGCCCTGCCTTCAATATAATATCACTTTCCGGACCGCGTGAAAGCGATTCACGCGGTCCGAAAGCAGGACATGGGATGTCTGAATACGACTATCGCAACAGGGCCTCGATAACCGGCTCAGGATCAGCGGGATCGGGAACGCCAAGCCACAGAATTGCGCTTACGATCACAAGGGCCGCCGCGACGCCGACCGCAATCTTCATGCTTTGGCGAATATCCAATCGCGCAGAGTATTTACCAATAAACATGGGGATGATTGTACCGCCCAAGAGCCCCAGCGCAAAAATCCATCCGAATACGCTACCGCTGACCTCGACTTTGAAAAAGCTTACTCCTACAAGCGTCGGGAAAATCGGACCCATAGCCAGTCCGGTCAGGATCGTGGCGAAGGTTCCCGGGCCCTCCTCTTTAGCCTTGACCATGAGGCTGATCGAGAATACGGCGATTATGGCCAACAGGGGAACAAGAGCCGCATGGAGACTAGGCGCAAGCATGGAAAGGACGAAGATGCCCGCGATCAATCGAGTAACAATGATCGCAATCCAGAACCCGGACAGGATATATCCGGCTTTTTCGTCTGTCATGTCAAAGCTTTTGAGATAGGTGGTAATGAACCCAGCCATCGAGATCTCGAGACCGATGTAGAAGAACAGCGACAAACCGCCGAGCAACACGCCCCCGCGGGCCAGTAGACCGATTGCTTCGACGGGGTTGAAATCCGCATCTGCAGGCGGAAATTGGGCGAAAAATACCAAAATAACCGGAGCAAAAATCATCGCACCGATTATGCCTACCGTCGAACGATAGCCAAGCTTATTGAGCAGCGAAGCCGCGATGAAAGGGGTTACAAAAGCGCCCAGGCCAAAGAACGCGTTGAGTAAGTTGGAAGCCGCCGCCGGATTTTCCCCCGCGAACAACAGTTGCGGCCCAAGCACATTACCCACCGTATTCACCGACATCGCCCCGATCCCCATTAGCAGGCAGGCGACCAATGCAATGCCATAATTCGTTGCCGATGCCAGGATCCACATGCAAATGGCCCCGCCCAGGAACCCAATTATCGCAATGGCGGCATACCCTAGCCTATCCTGCAGCGGTCCAATGATGAGCACTGAAATCATGCAGCTGAACATCATGGCCGAGATAAGGCCCCCGACCTTGGCGTCGTCAATCTGCAACACCTGTGCCAGTTTGAGTTTGACGCTTCCCAACACCGAGAAAATCGACCCGAGTGCGAAAACGCCCGCAAATGCAACGATGGTTGCGACGACAGTTGAAGTATTTTCCTCCATGATAGATCTCTCCCTCTTGTGCCCCCGGATTGACTGCTGACCGTGGGGCTGCTCCCTTACAAAACTGGCAGCATGGTATCGGACTGGGGCTCAAAAAACAAGCTGGAAAAAATGGTCATGATTTGAGCCCACTTTAACCAACGGAAAAAATCCTTGACACGCCGACATCAGACGGTCATAATCGTGGCATGTCAACTCGGTAACGTTACAAACGCGAACGTACAAACGGCAGCGCGCGTTATCCTGCGCCTGCCCCAACATAAGGGACCTGAATATGGCTCACCGATACTCACCACGCGTTTTGTTTTCAACCATTCTGATCGCAATGATAGCCTTTTCGGCGTCGGCGCAGATAAACCAGGATCAGTTTCGCGAAGCCATCGATAGTGCCGTGGAGCGCGTCAAACCCGCGGTAGTGCGTATCCAAGTGGTGTCGACACGCTACCGCGATGGACGCGAGCTCAAGTACCAAAGCTCGGGAAGCGGAGTCATCATCTCGTCGGATGGGTATATCGTAACCAATCACCACGTAGCCGGTAATGCCACCCGGTTGATGTGCACCTTGGCGAGTAAAGAAGAGCTCGAGGCCGAGCTTATTGGCCGTGATCCGATGACGGATACTGCGGTCATCAAACTCATCCATGACGGATCTCGCACCTTCCCCACCGCCGAGTTTGGGGATTCGAGCGCGGTTCGTGTAGGGGATCCCGTATTGGCGATGGGAAGCCCCATGGCATTGTCTC
>PWNM01000600.1 GCA_003557825.1 Candidatus Hydrogenedentota bacterium
AAAACCCAGCCCTGCTTCACCGCCCGAGACGCAGTTCTGCGACATCCATAAACCCGTTAGGCTGCCGACGTTCTGGGAGACTATCTGAACAAGAGGCGGAAATCAACGAAATATCTGAAGCTCATCCAGTGTTGGCATATATAAGGCGTGGTGTAAGTCGGGGACGTTATCTCCGGTGCTCATGCGTCCAATGATGAAACGGCGTGGGGTCGTTTCCCAACGGATCAAGGAGAAGACGATGAAGAAGCACATCAAAGTAATGTCGAAGAAACAGTTACCGGCTCCGGCCCAATCCTTTTTTGATGATTTTTTCAAAAAATAACCGGCTATCCATGATCTGGGTTGGACAATCATGAGCCTAATCATTAGGGTGTGAGGCTGGCCCAGACCAAAAATTGGCTCGAATAGGCGCAGGGCGTTTCCCTGCGCCTTTTTTTGTTAGTCCAGGCTGGGGATAACGATTTCACCGCGTTGTTGGGCTTCGATGTCTTCGTAGGCGCCATAGAACTCGGAGTTGGCATCAAGCCATACGATGAGGCGGCGGCGTTCTTCGTCGGTCAGGCTGACCTCGTGATGGGAATCGGCCAGATGAGCCATGAGTCTGGAGGCCCGCGCACCAAATTTCCCGGGTATCGTGCGGCTGCCATCAATGTGGAAGGAGCCGTTCATGACCTGGAAATAGAAACCGAAGTCGGGCGCCAGGTTGTTGTATGCGCGGCTGAACCCGTTACTCTCGATGGCTCCGGTCAAATCGGGGGCTTCCGCATGATCGTCATGACAATCCACGCAACGACGGTCGAGTACCGGTTGAACGAGCCGCACGAAGGAAAACGGATTCGATCCTTCCGGCTCGGGAGATATGGGCGATGGGTCGCGCCCGAAGGCCGAGGGGAACTGCGATGGAAGGGACGTGGTGTGCTTGTTCTCATGGCACCCCAAGCAGGTCAGCTGTTCGCCGGGATGGACATAGGTCGCCGAGCGCATGGATTGGACAGCCATGCCGTGTTCGTCCAGCGCCTGAAAGTAAATCGCTTTGCCCACGGGCGCTTCGAAATGGGCGCTACCATCCGCTTCGACCGGCGCCGTCCCGAGTACGGTCCGGGCGTTGGTCTGCTCGGCCACGCCGATGCGGGGTACATTCGGAGCGGGCGTTGTCTTGGGTAAAGCCTGGATGATGCGCAGCGCGTGGATGCGCGTATCGGGGGGCCATTCGAAATCGCTCTCATAGACGTTGGCGACGCGGATCGTAGCCGGACGCACACCCCCCGCTGCCTTGCGCGCGGCGGCGGTCTGAGTGGTTTGGGCGGGGATGATGGGCGGTTTCGGCCGAGCCTGCAACGGCATGGGACTGATGCATGAAATTTCGGGATCCCGGTAGATCAACTCGCGGTGGCCGTCGGCGTCGATCCAGAAGATTCCCCGGTTTTGCGCATCGGCATCGTATACGCAAAGGTAGTCCATCTCGCTGAGGGGCCAGGGCGTACCGTAGACCATACCTTCCCGCCCCATGAGCTCGGACTCCGGGAAAGGCGTCTCGGGCGTCAGACGGGTCAACTGTGCCATGGCCCCATCGTCTTCGATGCGCGGATCGATCAGGACCAGCGAGCCAAACTCATGGCCGTGGTGAGCGGCGGCCACGGCCACATAGCGATGCGAATCAGGGACGGCCCGGATCTGCATCTCCATCCAAGGACGATCGCGACGGCGGCGACTCGGATAGTTTCCGTGCAGGGCCCGCGGATCCCGTCCGTCGGGGAAGGTGATCCACTTGTGATGGGCCACATTGGTATCGCGATCGACATAGTCCCAACGCGTGTAGACTATCATACCGTTGTGATCCACGCTGGGGTTCCATTCATGGGTTTCGTGAAAACTCAAGCAGACGATATCGCTTCCGTCCGGCTCCATGGAGAACAACGTGTAGACCGGACAATGGCGGCCGCAGCGAAGGAATCCGCCCCGCCGTTCTGAGATGAAGGCAATCCGTCCGTCGGGAAGCACGCAGGGGTCGAAGTCATTTTCCGGGCCGTCGGTCAACTGCACAAGACCCGAGCCATTTGCGTTGACCCGGAAGATATGGAAACTGGTTTCGGGAGTCCAGGCCTCCTCGGGGGGCGGATTATTGAGCTCCGGCTGGCCTGGCTGTCCTTTGGCCTGGGTGTAGGCGAAGTACAGCGTGGCCCCGTCGAAGCACACCTCGGGTGAAAGAAATGACCCGCCATCAAGCGAGGTTCCGGCGAGGCGACCCTGTTCGACCGTCACGCCCTCCAGTAAATTACGCAGATGCGGCTCGGCTTCAAAAGGGGACTCGAGCACAAAGAGGCCGCCGCCCGGAATGGCATTGAACCCATAGTATTGATCGCACATATGAAACACGCCGCCCGGATCGTGCCGTTTGACGAACAAGAGCCGGTCGATTTCGCGCAGCATTGGATTAAGGAACGCCGTATCCCGTAGTACCCACCGCGCCGTCATGTACAGCTCCCGTCGGGTATCGAATTCCGGGGAGACATCCCCGTGCTGCCATGCCTCGAGCTGGGCGCGAAGCTCGGTATGAGAGGCCCGCAACGGCTCCAGCGCGGATGGCGAGACTTCTGAGGCCAAACGCAAAAAAAGCGCATCGGTTCGGTCCAGGATGGCGTTCGTGTGATCCAGGGAAAACGTTGGTCCCTCAATCATCGGGACGCTTGGTCTGGAATGCGGTCCAATGCTGATCTGGTCGGCCGGTTGGTCCAGGGCAATGTTTCGCTCGGGATCGTCGACGCTATAGACTTCCACCTCGACCAAGGCAAAGGAGCATTGGCCAGGGACCATAAGGCGTACCGTGCGCCCACTGACCGCTTTATCCGCAACAGATACCACCAGCGGCGAATCTTCTCCGATTCCGTAGAACACGGAGCCGTCGTGTTCATACACGGTTCTGAACGATTCTGGATGGGCGTTGTCGGGAGCCTCGTCGGAAAGTAGAACCCTCAAATGGCGCGTTCGTTCTGCCGTACCGGGACAGGTGCGGTTGTACACGACGACGCGGTCCAGCGCATATACCGATCCGAGATCCACCTGCCACCACGGATCCGTCTCGTTGCTGGCGGTGTGAAAGCCGAAATCGACTGTTTTGTTGCCGTCCACCGCGCCGGCGGCATCTTGGGCCGTTGTTACGGGATCGGCAGAAGCAGCGGGCTTCTGAAAGCGGATGTCCTCGGCGATCCATTCCGCCTCGACCTGTTCATCGATGACGGCCCGGACAGCATGCCCTGCACAGGGTTCGGCGGCCTTTTCGGCAAAGGCCCCCAAGGCGAAAACCCCAATGAGAGCACATGCGGGAAAAAGCCCGTACTTGGCGGAACGCTGTGACGACATGGAATCTCCTCCTCAAGGGCGGTTATATGGGGCCCTGCGTTCAACCTACACGCGCCGGTCCCATCGGGTCAAGCGCGGAAGAGTCCGCTATGCGCACATTACAGCGGAATGCGAATCACCACAATACTGATGGGCGCTACCGATATCGCATCGTATATGGGCAAAGCGAGCCCGTGAGCGCCCCGCACTTGGTAAATATGGCAATAAGGAATAAGGCGGCCCCTGCGGGATATTCGTCCGCCAACAGCGTCTCCGTGTCGATCTCGCCGATGTTTGCGCCAATAGCCCCATCATACGCCCGCACCCGGAAATTGTCCAGCCGGTAACGCCCATCCAGGTGAACCGTAAGGGCGTAGCTCTCCGACGTAAACCCGTACGGGACCGAGCCCGTCACCACCGGGCTGCCCCATGCGCCGGCGCCATCGCGCAGCCAGACGTGGACCGCACCGCCCACGGCCCGAATCCGCAGGCTTTGCCACGCGCCCGGTTCAAAAGCCACCGTGGTGTTCGCCGCCACCGTCTGCGCGCCCGAACCGTCGTCGGCCATGATTCGAATGCTCTCCGGCGC
>PWNM01000232.1 GCA_003557825.1 Candidatus Hydrogenedentota bacterium
CGTAGGCCAGATTAGCATCACCCGGGGACATCCCGATTACCATTCAGCGCGGGTATTCTCGCAAATCTACGGCAGCGGTTTTAGCAGCCGGCTGAACAACGTAATCCGCGTCGAGCGGGGCCTGACCTATCATGTGTTTGGCCTGTTCCTGCCGCAGAAGGAATCAGGTGAGTTCCTCAGCGGCACGTTTACCCAGACCGAGACCACAAGTGAGGCCACACAGGCCATACTTAATGTTATGAAAAGCATGCGGACCGATCCCCCGACCGATGCAGAGATCGAAGGAGCGAAGTCATTCCTTGTGGGCAGCTTCGCCCGGCAATACGAAACCCCGCAAGACCTTATGGGATTTTTATGGGTAGCGGCGATCAATGACCTGCCAGAGGATTATCTGCAACAGGCTGTCGAAGGATATTTGGCCACGACACGGGACGATTTGGTTCGGATCGCCGAGGAGATCGTCGATACCGATCATCTGACAATCGTCGTGGTCGGCCAAGCCGATCCGGTTAAGGAATCTCTCGACCAAATTGCGCCGGTGGCCGTCGAAGAGATCGAGCTACCAGAAGTGGAGCCGGAAATGCCAATTGGACCGGCGGCTCCCGATCTCGATGATGCCATCGAAACCGAATAAAGCACATGGGATGGAATACGCAGACTCAAAACGCTTGTTAAACCCACTGACTGAGGCATATTCCCCGAATTACGTTCGGGTTGGTAATCAGTTCACGACGGTATGGCGTTGACAGAGAAAAAAGCCGTTTGCTTGCGAAGCAATCGGTTGTGATGCGTATCCAGGGCAGTAGAAGGATTGGCCAAGTGATTTACTACAAAACAAGTCAACCCATTCCGGGAAAAGGGGATGCATGGGTCTTTTACGAATGCTCCGAGGGTGATGAAGCAATCCTACGGCAGTTGACATATATCCCCGCCACAGGCGAAGCCGAACAGGTACCGGATCCGATTGTGAAAAAGCTGTATCGGCCGGAATTGCTCGAGAAGTCGAGCCAAGAAGAGTTTGAACAGTATTGGCAAATGAGCGAAGGCCAGTAGAAAGGAAGTTGTGTTATGTCAGAAGCAAAAACAGAAGGCGTTTTCAAACATTTCAGTCCCGATATGACTGTGGGCGAAGCCATGGCCGCACATCCGCGGGTTCGCGAAGTCTTTGCGGCGTTCCATCTTGGCGGATGCGCCCATTGTTCCATCAACCAATACGAGACCATCGGGCAGGTTTGCGCCGGATACGGAGTTGATGTGGACGTCCTTCTGGAAACATTAGAGTCGTTGGTCGAGTCCTCGGAAAAAGCTGAATAGTCAATCCGGCCCATTGGTCGGGAGTGAATAGCATATGCAACATGCAACAGAACAGCGTCGCTTGATCGAGATCTCCGAACGGGCGCGCGAAGAATTGCGCCGCCTTCTCGTGGAGCATCAAGGGGAGGCCGATGGCATCCGTTTGGGCGTTAAGGGAGGCGGTTGCTCGGGGTTGTCCTACGTGCTGGACTTTAGCAATGAGCGCGAAGGTGATCATGTGGTCGAGCAGGATGGGATACGGTTCTTTCTCGACCGCAAATCCGCCATCTACCTGAAGGGCATCCTGCTTGATTATCAGGAAGGCCTGAGAGGCAAAGGATTCGTGTTCCGCAATCCCAACGCATCGAACACATGCGGCTGCGGAGAATCATTTAGCATCTAAGGACGCAAAACCGAACATTGGAGCGCCCCTGTCTAGCCGGGATTGGTCGGACGTGGGCGCTTTTTTTCATAACGATGACCATGAAAACAAACAAATACCCTTATATAGAGGACTGGACTCGTATACGAAAAGGGGCGGGTATCTGGGTAGAGGAAACCCTGGGACTCGCACGCATAGCAGGCAAAGATGGGGCTTCCTGGTTGCAGCCCCAGACCTGCAACGATGTAATGGCCCTAACTCCAGGCACAGGCAAGGCCAACGCTCTGCTTGACCGAAAAGGACGCATTCAGGCCTGTTTTACCCTGCACCGGATGGGGGATGATTATCTGCTGATCATCGAGCGCGACCGGATCGGCCCCCTCTTTGCGCAGTTTGAAGCGGTCTTGTTTCTCGAGGAAGTGGCCTTCTCAGATGAGTCCGAGGGGTTTGATTTTGTGGTGATACAAGGGCCCCGATCGGCCATAACGCTTGCCGCTTTATCTGAAGCGAATTCAGCAGAACAGCCCGATCTGTTTCCGGTTGACCCCTGGGACTGCGCGCCCGTTCTGCTTCGCGAATTTAACGTATTGGCCTTCCACCTAACCTTTACTGGCGAGGATGGCTACCTCCTACTTGTCGAGCGCGGACGAGGCGAAGCCCTCGCCGATGCGTTGGTCGCCGCCGGCGCGCCCTTTGGCGCGGGTAAAATCGGACCGGAGGCGCACGAGACGGCCCGAATTGAGGCCGGCATCCCAAAGTGGGGCATTGACATGGATGAAACGACCCGCATCTCGGAGACCCCCCTCGAGCAGACCGCCGTGAGCTATTCGAAAGGGTGCTATCTCGGCCAAGAAGTCGTGGCCAAGCTAAAAAACTATGCCGGACCCCGCCGGGCGCATGTGGGGCTGAAATTTGCCGAGGGTACTTGCACAAGACCAACCGCAGGTCCGGTTGAAATAGAGGGGAAAGCTGCAGGCGCCATCACCAGTTGCACCTGGTCGCCGGCGTTGGATCGCTTCGTGGCATTGGCCTATCTCGAACGGGCATTTCGCACTCCGGGTACACACATCGAGATCCAGCGATCCGGAGCGAAGGGGCCAATCCCGGCCAGGGTCGTATTGCTGCCTTTCGTCCCCCCGGCAGACAGGAAGGCCAGGGCACAGGCGTTGTATCAAGAAGCCCTGGATCGGTTCGAACAGGATGCGGACGACCGGGATACCGTTGCCGTTGACCGACTCCGAGAGGCCATCTTGTTAGATCCGGCATTTGAAGACGCCTATGAAAGCCTTGGCGTAATGCTGCACCGCCAAGGTCGCACCGAGGAGGCCATTGGGGTCATGCAGACCTTGGCCCGTCTCAATCCTGATTGCATCATGGCCCACACCAATCTTTCAGTGTTTTATGTGTCCAAAGGCATGATTCGCGAAGCCGAGGAGGAAAAAGCAAAAGCCGCGGCCATCGAGGTAAAACAACGCCGGCAAACGCAAAACGCAGCCGAAGTGGCCGCTGCCGAACGACATCGCATTCAACAAGAGGCCCGTGAGCGAATCGGCATGTTTCGGGAAGTCCTCGAATTGGATCCCGACGATCCCCTCGCCACATACGGCATGGGCATGGCCTTCATTCAACTGAACAAACCGGCAATGGCCATCCCTTATCTCGAACGAACAACGCAGATACAGAAGGACTATTCGGCGGCCTATCTGAGTTTGGGGCAATGCTTCGAAGCTACAGGACAACTTGCCAAGGCCCGATCGACCTATGAGACCGGGATCGCAGCCGCAGGCCGTAAAGGCGACCTCATGCCGCTACGGGAAATGGAAACACGCCTCCGTACCCTCGACTCCATTCCCACGACAAATCCGTCGCAAAATTCGTAGAACCCAATGCTTTGTTTTACCATGCACTATGCTACAATCATATGCTTTTGCATCGGCACGAACTGGGTCTTTGGATTAGGAGGTATCCCCCAATGGAGGCGATAATGTGGACAATTACGGTGACCTTGATATCACTAGGCGACGGACAAGCGGTTCGGTTGACGAGTAATTACCAGGTCCTGCAGCGGAACGAGGTCAATACATCGGCGTGTGTGGTCCCCTTACCATCGGCCATGGCCTCGGCCGGCGACCTGATGCTGCACATTACCGATGGCGACGCCACGGTATTCGAAGGGCCCGTCGAGATCACCGATTCCATCGAAGAGCCCGGCGTGATGATCGAGGGCATTCCCGTGGGGGGACCGTA
>PWNM01000320.1 GCA_003557825.1 Candidatus Hydrogenedentota bacterium
ATGCCGCCGTAACCGCGCCCGCCGTGCCAATGCCTACTGTCCTGATGAAATCGCGCCGGTCCATATCCAACTCCTCATGGTTTGCTCCAAGGCCTGAGGCCGTTGTACTCCACCGAACGGCTGTGAATCAAAAAAGGACAACGGACATATCGAAGCCTATTTCCGAAGAAGGGAATATGACGCCCTATTCGCGGTCCACGTCTTTCCGCAGTTTCTTCAATCGGCCACGGTGTTTCTTTTCGTCGATACGCCGTTGGCGGGCGGCCTTGGTCGGTCGGGTAGCGCGGCGGGGGCGGGGAGGTTTCTCCGCCCGTTGGATCAGCGCCGCCAATCGTGCGATGGCCTCGTCGCGGTTGCGGGCCTGACTGCGGTGGTTCTGGGCTTCGATGACCAGGACGCCGTCGTTGGTCAGTCGATTTCCGGCAAGATCTTCGAGACGTTCGCGGACGTGTGGCGGTAGGGATTGGGACCGACGCACATCGAAACGCAATTGCACCGCCGACGACACTTTGTTGACATGCTGCCCGCCGGGTCCCGAGGCGCGGACCGCGCTGAACTCGAGTTCCGATTCGTCAATGGCGATAGTGGATGTAATGGGGATCATTGTTCAGTAGATACGGCCGTCCTTCAGCACACGTTTACGCCGCGTTCGCGAAGGTATTGCTTCAGCTCCGGGATATCAATGAGGTGAAAATGAAACACGGAGGCGGCCAGTAAAATCGTGGCGCCTGCCTCGACGGCCTCATAGAAATGCTCGAGTGTACCCGCTCCGCCCGATGCGACCACTTCGGCAGATACCGCATCGGCCATGGCCCGAATAACGGGTAGATCGTACCCTGTCTTGGCCCCGTCTCCCGCTTTGCTCGTGGGCAAAATGCATGCCACGCCGAATTCATCCACCCGCTTGGCCCACTCGATAGCGTCCGCGCCGGTGGCCGTGCGGCCGCCGTCCACATACACCTCATAACCGGAGGGCAGGGTGTCGTTCTGATCCACATCGATCGCCACGGTCACCCGGTCCGGTCCGAAGGCCTGCACCATCTCGGCGACCAGATCCGGTTTCCGAAACGCGGCGCTGCTCACGGAGATTTTGTCTGCCCCCGCATCGAGTACCGCCGCTGCTGAGGCGACATCGTTAATTCCGCCGCCGACGGTAAACGGTACAGTTACGGCATCGGCCACGCGCCGCACCACATCGCGCATCGTGGCGCGTCCTTCAACCGTAGCCGTAATGTCGAGCAAGGCCAGCTCGTCGGCTCCCGCTTCGCAATAGGCCCGGGCGCATTCGACCGGATCGCCGGCGTCTTGAATATCCACAAAATGAACGCCCTTCACGACCCGGCCATTTTGCATGTCCAGACAGGGCATAATACGAATGGGATTTGGCACGTTGATTCTCCTTGCCTTCTTGTATACGGTCTATCGATACCCAGGCGATGCCGGGCTAGGTCATGCGAGTTCCTCGGTCATCCGTGCGTACCATTCGTCTATGGACTGGCGCACGAAGTAGAGCCGCGTTAGGGACGTGCCCGTTTCGCCGGGTTCCAGCGAACCAAATCCCGCCGCGCTGTGGATGCATGAGTACTCCATATTTTGGAAAAGAAACAGGGCGGGTTTCGACACCGCCGCCACGAGCGCTTCTCCATCGCGACTGACAATGGCCATCCAACCTTCGAGGGTGAGATCATCCGGCGTGCTGCCGAAATTGGCTACAAAGGGGATCTCCTGTCCCCGGGGCGCACCTTCTACGCTGTAAAGCTGAATGGTAGGTCGGGGACCGAATACGCGGGGCAACTCGGTGAGTTTGCGTGGGACGCCATCGAGACCCACATAATGGCGAATGCATTCGTGGTCTCGCACGGGCGGACACCCCGCCGCGTTGAAGCAGTTAAACGCAAGGGTCTGGTCCCACGGTTCGTCGCCTTCGTTTGTCAGGGAACTCCGCACATCCACATAGTCTTCGTAAGGCTCGAAGGTCTGGGTATACGACAAAATGCCTTCGGCCTGCCCGTGGCTCTCCCAAACGCCGCCGTCCTGCTCTTCCCACGCGGGCGCAATCGTGCCGTACCACTGGGCCGCATGAGCCGGACCGATGGCCTCGGGAAATCCCAACGTGAACACACTGTCCGGGAAGACCGGCACATCGAGTACGTGCGCGCCCATACTGCCCTGAATGCCCTGTATCCGAATCGCGCTCATTGGTCTATGCTCCTAACGCATCGAAATCCGTACCACGGGTTCCGATTGGTTGCCCAACCGCTCATGATGCGCGACGCCGCCCGTAGATTGATGGGATCGGACACGATAAACCCGCCGCCGCGGATGAAACCCGAGCCGCCGCCGGGACTTCCCGCACACCATTCCGCCGCATTGCCCACCATGTCCATTACGCCATAAGGGCTCGCCCCTTCAGGATGGGCCGTGACAGCCGCCGTGCCGGGAGGCGGACCTGTCACCTCTTGGGCCGACAATGGCACATGATCGGTCACAGGGGGCGCGCCGGGAGTCGGAACGTTGGGATCCGGACTCCATTGACATGCATCGGGTTGGAACGTATCTCCCCAGGGAAAACGCAGCGCTTCGGGACCCCGCGCCGCTTTCTCCCATTCCGCTTCGGTAGGCAGCCGTTTGCCCGCCCACCGCGCATAGGCCTCGGCATCGGGTTGGTTTATCCCCACAACGGGATGGTCCCGTAGGGTACGCGCGGGTCGACCGCCCCGCCAATGGTGCGGCGGCTCCGCGTCGGTGTCCTCGATGTACGCCAGGTATTGGGCGTTGGTCACCGGATAACGATCAATCGCATAGGCAGGCAGGTCGATCTCCTGTACCGGCCACTCCCCCGACAGCCAGCTTACATGATAGCCATGGGCCTCGGCGATTTCTTCGGCCTCTTCGCGCGACGTGCCCATCTGAAATGGTCCCGCCGGGATGACCACCATGTCGTCGTCCACTTCCCCAGTCTCCGCCCCGCTTCTGGCCGGTCCCGCTGCCGCCAGCCCCACGGCCAAGACGCCGCCGCCGGTCCGCCGGAGCCAGGTTCGTCTCGAAATCGGTTTCATCACGATTCCTCCCGTAGTTGCCCAGACGGCCCCATGTTACCAAATCTGCCTCGGTGAGACACTATCGGATGTATGAAACCCGGGTGATTGGGATATGGGACCCGTCGTAACCTGCGGCACCCGGAGTATCCTGCAACCCCCATCACTCCATCTGCTGAAGGCATTGCATCACAACGGAACCCACCATACCAACCCCCAGAAACCGTCAATAGCGGGACTAATATATATAAAAGAGTGAATAGAAATAAAGAACAATAATAACCAGCTAACAATACCAAAATATACCACGAGAAACATATGTGCTTCCCCTGGGAGTCTGAGCTCGAATACGGACATCACTCGCGTTGCACGCCCATGTAGACTCTCCGGATGATAATACTCCGTGACGATCGCATCGTCTGGGTCCAGGCAATGAAAAAGTCCTTGGCTGTGACTCAAGCCATTAAGCATTAAAACTAGCACCGGACCCAATATGCCGAACAGCATAGCGATGGGCCGTCCTGTTATAAGGCGTAGTATTAAAAAACAACCAAAGAATAGGATTGCCAGCGCCAGGCCAATTGGAGCTACCTCGTTTAACCAATAGAGGTACCTTTTGTTTGATGCCATCGACCCATTCCGTGACCACAATACATGATATTTTCTCTTCAGATAGGCGCCAATGCCCATGAGCCAAAACGTAATCGACATAAGCAATACTAGGATATACATCATCGCCATTCCCCAAGCTTGCTATGGCTCATTGACATAGAACGGCACCTATACAAAAACGGCCGGATTACCTATCCATTCTTTGTGACATGCAATCGGCAAAAAATGCCACATGAAACCGGAATCCACTTGACCC
>PWNM01000611.1 GCA_003557825.1 Candidatus Hydrogenedentota bacterium
ACCGCCGCCCCGTTTGCCGCCGCCGCCGTCGCGACCGCCCCGGCTGCTCTTCGACTCGACTTCCGAGGGATCCAGTCGGCCCAGCTCAACATCGGCTTCCACTTTCGAAAGATTCACGCGACCCTGACTGTCGATCTCGGTCACTTTTACGTCGATGACGTCGCCAATCTTGACCACGTCTTCGACGGTCTTCACGTGACCTGGGGCCAATTCCGAGATGTGAACCAGACCGTCCTTGCCGCCGATAAGCGAAACAAAGGCGCCAAAGTTCATAATCCGGACCACTGCGCCTTTGTAAATCTGGCCCACTTCCGGTACGGCAGTGATATCCTTGATCATCTGAATGGCCGCATTGGCGCTTTCGGCGTCTACCGACGCCACATTCACGGTACCGTCGTCCTGAACCTCGATCTCGGCTCCCGACTTGGCCTGGATCTCGCGTATTACCTTGCCGCCTGGGCCGATAATATCGCGGATGCTATCCACGGGGATCTTGATGGTATAGATTCGGGGCGCGTGCTGAGATATTTCTTCGCGGGCCTGGGGCAGCACTTCGTCCATCTTGTCGAGGATGTGCAGCCGGCCTCGGCGGGCTTGGTCGAGCGCTTCCATCATCAGCTCGCGGGACACGCCGGCAATCTTGCAGTCCATCTGGAAGGCCGTGATGCCGTTGCGCGTACCGCAGACCTTGAAGTCCATATCGCCCAGGTGGTCTTCGGCTCCGAGGATGTCGCTGAGGACCGCAGCCTGGTCCCCTTCCTTGATCAGTCCCATGGCAATCCCGGCCACCGGGGCCTTCATGGGCACTCCCGCATCGAGCAGGCTGAGTGTTCCGCCGCACACCGTGGCCATCGAACTGGAGCCGTTGCTTTCGGTGATGTCCGAGAGCACGCGAATGACGTAGGGGAATTCCGAATCTTCGTCGATGGGCAGCATCCGCTCGAGGGCCCGTTCAGCGAGTTTACCGTGGCCGATTTCACGTCGACCCGGCCCCATGATGCGCCGTACTTCACCGACCGAATAGGACGGGAAGTTGTAGTGCAGCATGAAGCGTTGGAATTCCTCGCCGGTAAGCTCATCGCGCCGTTGCTCGTCGCGGCTGGTTCCAAGGGTGGTCGACACGAGGGCCTGGGTTTCGCCTCGAGTAAACAAGGCGCTTCCATGGGCCCGCGGCAGAATGCGCGCCTCGATCGTGATGGGGCGAATCTCGTCGGGACGACGTCCATCGACGCGAATACCCGTCTCGATAACCTTCTTGCGCATGGTATCTTTGACGGTTTCGCTCAGCGCGTCTTTGACCTCGGATTCCCGTTCCTCAAAAACTTCCTCGCCAAACTCGCTCACAAAATGCTCGCTGACTTGGCCGGACAACACGTCCAAGGCTTCTTGGCGTTCATGTTTATCGGCTATGCTCAGGGCTTCTTCGAGTCGTTGGCGGGTAAAGGACTGCACCTTTTCGACAACGGCTTCGTCCGGCTTGGGCGGTTCGAAGGTCATTTTTTCAACCCCCACCCGGTTGCGGAGTTCATCGATGAGATCGCAGATTTTCCGAATCCATTCATGGCCGAACTCGAGGGCCGCGATCATATCTTCTTCCGAGATCTCGCCGGCCTCGCCCTCCACCATGGTGATGGAATCCCTTGTACCCGCAAGAACCACATCCAGGTCACCGGTTTCCACATCCTCCATGGGGGGATTGACGATTAGTTCGCCATTGACGCGGGCCACGCGCACAGCGCCTATGGGACCATCGAACGGAACCTTGGAGATGTGCAGCGCCGCAGATGCCCCGATGATGGACATGACATCCGGGTTGTTGACGTTGTCGGCCGAAAACACCGTAGAAAATACCTGAACCTCGTTAAGAAACCCCCTCGGGAAAAGGGGCCGCATGGGCCGGTCGGTCATCCGGCATACGAGGATCTCCCGTTCGCTAGGCCGGGCCTCGCGGCGGAAGTAGTTGCCCGGAATGCGACCGGCGGCGGAGCTCTTCTCGCGGTATTCCACGGTAAGGGGGAAGAAATCCTGGCCGGGTCGGGCGTCGGGGGCGACACACACCGTAGAAAGCACGGCGCTTTCGCCCAACGTGACGAATATGGCGCCATGGGCTTGTCTGGCAATACGGCCGGTTTCCAGCGTCAGCTGATCGGATCCAAATTGCATTGAGAGACGTTCTGTCATTGTACACCTTTCCTGTTGAGTCTGGAACGTCTCCCACGCCGTTCCGAACACTTCATAATCGTATTGGTACTCGCTTGTTGCGATCTATGTTACTTGCGCAATCCGAGCGCCTTGACGATGGCGCGATAGCGCTCGATATCGTCATTGCGTAGATAATTCAGAAAATGCCGCCGCCGGCCGACCAGTTTGAGGAGGCCGCGACGTCCGGCATGGTCTTTGGGATGGGCCTTGAAATGCTCGGTCAGATGGTTGATCCGAGCCGTTAACAAGGCGATTTGCACTTCCGGTGAACCGGTATCCCCTTCGTGCTTCGCGTGTTGTTTGATGATCTGCGTTTTTTGATCTTTGGTAATGCCAGTCATAGCACCTTCCTTTGTGTATGCGCCCGCTTCCCAGCACGCCGCCGGTGCTCCGTACGGCCGAGTAAGGGGCAAGTTAATAGGGTAAATCCGCTGGCTGTTCTATAAAACAGCCAGCGGCGCATTCCTTGTAGTATACGCTAGTGGGCAAGGCCGTGTCACTTATCCGTAAGGGCCGCCAGACCGGGAAGGGTTTTCCCTTCGAGCATTTCGAGGGAAGCGCCGCCGCCGGTGGAAACGTGGCTCATTTTGTCGGCCAGGCCAAACTGGGCCACGGCCGCTGCGGTGTCGCCGCCGCCGATAATGCTGGTGATGGAGTCGCTCGATGCCAACAGATCGGCAATTGCGCGCGTACCCTTGCAGAAGTTTTCCATTTCGAACACGCCCACCGGGCCGTTCCAGACGACCGTCTTGGCGTTCTTGATGGCGTTCGAGAAAGATTCGATGGTTTTGGGACCAATGTCCAAGCCTTGCCATCCCGATTCGATACCGGTGACCGGCATGACCTTCGTATTGGCATTGTTGTCGAAGGCGTCGGCCACGACCACGTCTTCGGGGAGCATCAGCTCAATGCCCTTTTCCTGCGCCTTGGCCATGGCCTTTTTGGCCACGTCGATGCCGTCCTTGTCCAAGATGGAATCGCCGATCTCATAGCCTTTCGCCTTGAGAAAGGTATAGGCCATGCCTCCGCCGATAATGAGTACGTCGACGAGATTGAGCAGGTTGTCGATGACGCTGATTTTGTCCGCCACTTTGGCGCCTCCCAACAGGGCGACCAAGGGCCGATCGGGATTGGTCAGGACCTTCGAGAAATATGCCATTTCCTTGGCCACAAGGAATCCGGCAGCAGCCTGATCGACATATTTGGTCACGCCTTCGGTGGAAGCATGGGCCCGGTGGACCGTTCCGAAGGCATCGCTGATGTAGACATCGGCGAGTTTCGCAAGCTGCTCTGACAACTCGGGGGCATTCTTTGTTTCGCCCTTGTTGAAGCGGGTGTTTTCCAGCAGAATGACGTCGCCGGGTTGCATCTTGGCTACGGCGGCTTCGACTTCAGGGCCGACGAGTCCGTCGAGCTTGGTCACATTGCCGCCGATAAGCCCGCGGAGATGATCGGCTACGGGGTCCATTTTCAGCAGCTCGTTCTTCTTAATGATCTTGGCCTTTTCCTCTTCGGTTTCGGCCTTGGCGGGATCGCCCGGGCGGCCCAAGTGGGACATGAGAATCAGCATGCCGCCTTGGTCGCGGACATAGTTGATGCTCTTGAGCGCCGCTTGAATTCGGGTATCGTCGCGAACGGTCCCGTCGTCATTTTGGGGCACATTGAAATCGACCCGCATTAAGACCCGCTTGCCTTTCAGGTCAAGGTCTTCAATTGTCAGTTTATTCATGGTTCTTCATGCCCTCGTGATGTGCAACGCGGCCCGCCGGAGTTGGTCTCCGAGCGAGCCGCGATGTGGATGTCGTTATGCCATTTTTTTGAAGATATCGACGCAACGGGCCGAATAGCCCATCTCATTGTCGTACCACGAGATCACCTTGATGAAATTGCCGTCCATCACGGTGGTGGACAGGGCATCGAACACGCTCGAATGCTTGTTGCCGACGACGTCGATGGAGACGATCGGGTCTTCGCAATACTGGAGGATGCCTTTAAGGGGGCCATCGGCGGCCGCCTTCATGGCGCTATTGATAGCGTCTACGGTCGTGTCTTTTTCGAGTTCGGCGACCAGGTCAACAACCGAACCATCCGGTGTCGGGACGCGCATGGCCATGCCGTCAAGCTTGCCTTCGAGGTCCGGCAATACTTTACCGACTGCGCGGGCTGCGCCGGTTGTTGTGGGGATGATTGAGACCGCTGCCGCCCGGGCGCGACGCAGGTCTTTGTGCGGCATGTCGAGCACTTGCTGGTCATTGGTGTAGGCGTGGGTTGTGGTCATCAATCCGCGCTTAATGCCAAATTGCTCGTGAAGCACCTTCGCGACAGGCGCCAGGCAGTTGGTCGTGCAGCTTGCATTCGATACGATAGCATCGCTTGACTTAAGCGTATCGCAGTTCACACCCGCTACAATCATCGCATCCACTGCATCCTTTGGCGGTACGCTGAGCAAGACCTTCTTCGCGCCGGCTTGCACGTGCATCATGCACTGGTCTTTCGAGCGGAACACGCCGGTCGACTCAAGGATGATCTCAGCGCCCACATCTTTCCAGGGCAGCTCGGCCGGGTTCTTGATGGCCGTGATCGGAATTTTCTTCCCATCGACGACAATTGCTTCGCCTTCGGCCTTCACGTCGCAGTCATACACCCCAAATACGCTGTCGTACTTGAGCAAATGAGCCAATGTCTTGGCATCTGTCAGGTCATTGATTCCGACGACTTCGAAACCGCCGTCATCGAGGAGCAGTTTGAATACCTGCCGACCGATTCGTCCAAAACCATTGATACCTATCTTCGTAGCCATATCCCCTTCCTTTCTTCTCTTCGTGTTGCTGTCGTTATGTTGCGGGACTTCCCGCCTGGAGTTACTGTTCACCAAAGGCGAACAGAGTACGGGCATTTCATGTGGCGTAGGGTGAAGGTGCGGCGGAATTCACGTTCCGGTCCGATGAGCGCCCCGTAACAACTCCCCAGGACCCTCCGTATTCCTCCACAAACAGACGGAAGTATGGCATTTCCCACCCTTATAAGTCAACCGGACCGCCTTGGAAAACCCGAAACTCTCGTGGGAATGGCATAACCAGGCGGCTTCATGCACAGATGAAACCATATTGATGAAATTATGGAATCGGGGTTAATCGCGCGGGATTTTCGGGGCGCGCAACCCCACAATCCAATTGAATTCCGTCTGTCTTTCGTGGTAGTCTTGATACAAGAGGCTGGCCGTTTTCTCGTATGGGGCCAGTCGGGAGCGGACGGTCCGATCCATGGGGGACGGGCCATTCTGGCGCATTTCGCCTATGAAATGCGCTTAGGGGGAAGACACATGGTATTTTCCAGGGGGACCGGTGTATCCCGGTTGGCATGGACAGTCGTGATTGCGACGTTGCTTGCGGCGCTTCTACCGCTTATCGAGGTTGCAGCAGAGATTCAAAACGTCGAAGTGGGAGGTGAACTACGCATCCGGGGTCGTTGGTATCGGAATGTGTATAACAGCGGCGACCAATTCGGTCGGGTTCAACGGCAAACTCGGATTCCAGACTTTTTTCTGCAGGGCCGGCCAATAGGATTTCGGGGCGTGTCGTCGGTCTTTGGCTGGAACAGCCGGGACAATGACTGGAAGCGACTTGAAAGCACGGTCAAACTCAACGTGAGCGCCGATTTCACCCATGATGTATCGGCCTTTATCGAATTCTACGATTTTTATGTTTGGGGGACCGATTTCCGGGAGAATTACATTACTGGCGCGCCTCGGGCGCAAGGTCCAGCCGGCGGCGTCCAACTGCACCAGGCCTATGTGGACATCGACGAACTTCTGGGCCAACCGTTGCGCCTTCGCATTGGTCGGCAAGAGATGAAGTATGGCAAGGGGTGGCTCGTCACCGATATGATGACGCCTTCCCAATACCGATCTTTCGACGGCCTTCGGCTGACCTATAACACGGACCTCGTTACACTGGACGCCTTTTATTCGAAACTGGCCGATACGGGCGTGGCCGAGCAGGACGGCGATGTGGACTTCTACGGCGTGTACGGCACGTATAGCGGTCTCGAGTATATTGATCTGTCGGCCTATTGGTTCTACATTCGCGATGCCCGGCGGATTGCTGACACGAATTTCCCGTGGTTTGTCGAATGGGTGGAAGACCTTTTTGGTCTGGATGATTACGGTCGGACCCACATGCACACGGTGGGTATCCGGGCCAACGGCGGCTACGGCGGCTGGGACTACGACCTTGAGCTGGCCTATCAGTTCGGCGACGCCCATCAGGTCGGCGCCATGTTCCCCACCATCGGCGGCTTGTATGGCGACAATCGGGCGAAATACGACAGTTGGGCTGCTGAATTGACCGTGGGGTACACCTTCCGGGATGTGGCCTGGACGCCGCGTTTCTCGTTGCAGGGCGTTTACTTCGAAGGGGACGACAACCGCGGTCTGAGCTTCTGGGAGTGGGCAAATCCTTTCTACCGCCCCCAGGCCAGCGTCAGCTTTAACCGGCTCTTCTCGGACAAGAACTATCTGGTCAATTGCAACGACAACGGCGACCTGTCCAATTTCTACGCCTTGTTCGCCAATATCGACGTGCGGCCGACCGACAAAATCGCCCTCCATTTTCATGTGGCCAAAGGGTGGGTCGACAATCCCTTCGATTTCCCGGTGACCTTCGATGTGGGCCGATTCCGGATTCCCATTGCGCCGGACTTGGCCTTCTGGACGCGTAAAGGCAGCAACGACATTGGAACCGAATTGGCGGCCTTCATACGGTACGACTACTCGGACGACCTGTGGTTCCTGCTCTACGGCAACTATCTCTTCACCGGCAAAGGCTATGCCGAAGGGGCGTTTCTCAAAAACTACGGACTGGATTTCACCGGCGGTTCCGCCCGCGACGACGCGAGCTACGTTTTCTGGATGGCCGTGCTGAATTTCTAACCGTCTGACCATGCACAAACCAACTTAATAATGGCAGGGGCTTCGGCCCCTGCCGTTTTTCTTTAATGATCTTAGCCTCAACTTGAATACATGCATTGCATATCATAGGCAGATATGCATATGCTTGCGTCATTGTGAAAAGTTTGGCATAAAAGCCACAACGAATGTGAGGGATTGTATGATACGTAGTAGAATGCCGATTTATTTAACTGTGATCACAGCCATGGCGATACTGATTGGCGGCGACAGCGGCGCCGATGCGCCAAAAGTCCAGGGTGTCGTTTTTGAGGATCGTGATGGAACAGGCGAGCAAGCTCCGGATGAACCGGGGATTCCGGGTGTGTTAGTTTCAAACCAGTTTGCCGTAACCATAACGGATGCCAACGGCCGGTATGAGCTGCCGGCTCGTGAGGAGAGTTTCATCTATGTTCACAAGCCCGCCGGATATGCTCTGCCATTGGACGAGTATAACCTGCCCCAGTTCTATTACCTTCATCAACCCGATGGCTCACCGGATTTTCTAGAGTCCCCGGGCGTTGAACCGACGGGGCCGTTGCCTGGCCGGCTCGATTTTCCGTTGCGGCCCAAGTCACCTGCGCATACGTTTGACATACTCTCCATCGCAGATCCGCAGGTACGTACAATGGAGCATGTCCATCAATACAGAGAGGATGTGGTGAGCGAACTGGCGGGTAGCGATGCCGATTTTGCGCTCATCCTGGGCGACCTGGTAGGCGATCTGAATCTGTGCGGTCCATATAAAGAAGCAACCGCGTTCCTGGGTATTACCGTTTTCAATGTGCCTGGCAATCACGAGCTTAACTATGAGGCTCCGGACAATAGACATTCACTTGAAACCTATAAACGGTACTTTGGCCCTCAGTATTACTCGTTCACCTGGGGGAGTACGCATTTTATAGTTCTCGACAGCATGGACTGGTCGTACCATGAGGACCATGATCGGAACCTGTGCTTTGGTATGGTGGATGATACCCAAAAGGAATGGCTGACCAATTTGCTTGAGTATCTTCCAAAAAGCGACCAAATCGTATTGGCAAGCCACATTCCATTTGTTTCGGTGGTGGGTGATGGAGGTGGTTTCGTCATCAACAATCGGGAAGAAATTCTCGCCTTGTTTGAAAACCACAAGCGGGTACTTGCTCTTGCTGGGCATCATCATACAATCGAACACAGTTTTGGTTCGCCTGATTTCGGCTGGACAGGAGATGGTGATTTCCATCAGATGCTCTCTGGAGCAGCTTCAGGAAGCTGGTGGAGCGGTCCAACCGACCTTCGGGGCATTGCTTCACGGGTCATGGGTGACGGCACACCTCCCGGATACCATCGCATTCGTTTTTCGGAGGAGGGATATACTGAACGGTATCTTGCCTTCGGACATCATCCCGATTATCAAATGCGAATCATCGCCCCGCACTGGGATCCCACAGAGGAAAGTTCAGATGATGTCGTGGTGAATGTGTTCAATGGGCATAGCGGTTGGACGATAGAGTGGAGTCTTAATGGTGAGGAGTTTGAGTCCATGCACCAAGAGGAGCCTATGATTGAACCATGGGTCACGGCTCTACACAAATCCCGGCCGGACGAATTTCCGGAATGGATTCAGAACCTATTGCAAGAGCGGGTATGGCAAACCCAGCGCATCTGGTCAGCCTCACTTCCAAATGACCTTGAGACGGGGCTACATGATCTGCGGGTTCGAGCGGCTGACCCCTATGGAAATACATTTAAGGCCGTACGCCTTTTCGAGCGTGTCAGCGAAAACGCTGAGTAGACATTTTCTTTTGGGTAGCATACATGTTCGCCGGCCCGTGGGTCCCATGGTGTCTGCGGGCGGGTATATGTCATGCGTGTTCGATGGAGGTGTAGCGGGCGATCTCGTCGCACAGGGTGACCAAATCGGAGACTTCGAGGGCATGGACATCGCGGCAGCCGTTGATGCGAGCGAAGGTCATGAGCTCCTCTTTGGTGGCTTCGTAAAACCGCACCAGCCGTTCGGTAGACTTTTCGACGTTGAAATGTGCGCGTAAGTCAGGGTCTTGGGTGGTGATGCCCACGGGGCATTTGCCCTGGTGACAGATCCGGTATTGCTGGCAGCCGATGGCCATGAGCGAGGCCGTGGCGAGGGCGATGGCGTCGGCTCCCATGGCAAGGGCTTTGGCGATATCGGCGCTATCGCGAAACCCGCCCGTGATGCACAGGGTGACGGTACTGCCGACCTTGTCGAGATAGGTCCGCGCCCGATGGAGCGCGAATATTGGCGGTAGACAGACGTTGTCCTTGACGAAAGTCGGTGAGGAACCCGTTCCGCCGCCACGGCAATCGATGGTGATGAAATCCGGGTCGGCGGCCAGGGCGCATTCGAGATCGGCTTCGATATGGCCCGCCGTGATCTTGATACCGACGGGTTTCCCTTCGGTCAACGCCTTGAGCCGGGCTACCTCCCTTTTGAGGTCGTCGATGCTATCGATACCGTGATGCCGTCCGGGTGAGATCGAATCTTCGCCCAGGGCAATCTGCCGCACTTTGGCGATTTCCTCGGTGACTTTTTCCTTGGGCAGATGCCCGCCGAGACCGGGTTTCGCGGCTTGGCCGATTTTGATCTCAACGGCGTCGCCCTGAACGACGGCCTCGTCGCGATGGCTAAAGGGGGCCGTGCCCAGTTCGTAGACATACAGCCCGGCCTCGCGCCGTTCATCTTCGAGGAGCCCGCCTTCGCCCGAGCAGATAGCCGTTCCCATGTGCTTCGACCCGCGGGCCAAGGCGATCTTCGCCTCCCGCGAAAGGGCTCCGAAGGACATGTGGGACACATAAAACGGCACGGCCAATTCGAGCGGCTGCTTGGCGTTGCGTCCGATGACCGTGGTCGTTGTTACGGGCTCGTCATCGTTCAGCGGCATATGGGCAAGTTGCGCCCCGCGAAACAGTACCTGTTCCCAATCGGGAAAGGTCTTCTGCGTGCGCATGGGTGAGGTGGCGCTTTTGCCCGTCGTGGCCAATTGCTGTATCCGATCGAATTTTTTTTCGAAGGCATCGTCTTTGCGCGCCCATTCCTTCAGATAGGCGCTCGGTTCATCGGAGGCTTCGGAGGATGGGCCGGATTCCTCTTTCTCGAAAGCATCCTTGTCCGCGCCACACTGGGGGCATTCATCGGGCGGCTCGGGACCTTCATGCACATACCCGCAAACGGAGCAGATCCATCGAATCGATGCCGCTCCTTTTGGCTGGGTTTCTTCTTTCGCGAAAGCATCCTTGCCCGCGCCGCATTGAGGACATTCGTCGGGCGGTTCGGGGCCTTCATGGACATAGCCGCAGACCGAACACACCCATTGAATGGATGCTGACGACGCGTCTGGTGGGTCGTCTTCGTCGTCAGCCTCAAACTCATCGGCAGATGCGCCGCACTGGGGGCATTCGTCCGGTGGTCCGGAACCTTCATGGACATAACCACATACTGTGCAGACCCATCGAGTACTGTTTTGTGCCGTCATTGCTTTTTCCTCCTCCGTAGATGGCCGATTGGGAAAAGCGCGTACGCACGGACGCTTTGCCATCTGCGCCAATGCGTACGCGATTCGTGTCGCGTTAGAAGTAGGGTTACTTCACTTCAAAGAAGCGATCTTTGGGCGCATTGCAGACCGGGCATCGGTCCGGGGCATCGCCATAGACCGTGTTGCCGCAGATGTCGCAGACGTGGATGGTCTGGGACGGCAAGTCGCTGCCGCCTTGTACCGCTTTGAGGGCATCGTTGTAGAGGCCATGGTGGATTTCTTCCACGGCCAGGGCGTTGTTGAAGGAGATCTCGGCCTTCTTGTTGCCCTCTTCCTGTGCCGTGGCGACGAATTCGGGATACATGCTCTTGAATTCGTGTCCCTCGCCCTCGATGGCCTCCTTGAGGTTTTCTTTTGTGTCCTTCACACCATCAAGAACCCGAAGGTGCGCATGGGCGTGGATGGTTTCTGCTTCGGCCGCTGCGCGGAACAGTTTCGCCACTTGGGGAAACCCGTCCTGGTCGGCCTTCTTGGCAAAGGCGAGGTATTTCCGGTTGGCTTGGCTTTCGCCGGCAAAGGCTTCTTCGAGATTGGTAGTGGTTTTACTCATGGTGGTTCTCCTAAATGGTTAGGCCCGCCGTCGTGCTTCCCCTTAACGGCAGGACAAAGGTTACTGCTGTGCCCAATGATCGGCTCACACGTTGTTAGCCGATCCCAAATCGGAATCTATCGTATCTAAGATTGGGTCTGAATGCAACTCCGCCCTTATACAAGGAGATCCTCCGCGTATTGCAGAACCCGATGAAACGGCATGCTGCGGAAATGGCCAAACAGAAAATGGCCCGCCAAACGGCGACGGGATGTAAGCGGTGAGTTGATACCGCATAGGAAGCGGGCGATCTGTCGCGGCGTTTCGAGGGCATCCATATGATCGCGACGAATGCGACGAAGCTGGCCGAGTTCGTTGTCGTCGAGGCGGACGGGGCGATCGCTCGGGTACGGCAGGGAGACGACGCTGCGGTCCGAATCGAGGCAAGGGCCGCAATGGCCGCAGTCCTCCATGGTTTCGCCAAAATAAGCGACCAACCGTCGAGTGAGGCACGAGGACGACTCGGCATAGGCGAGCATATCGCGGATACGGCCGATATCGTGTTCTTCCCGTTCGGCGAATCGTTCCGCTACCCGCTCGATGATCCCCTCTCGGTCCATTTGCGCGGGTTTCTTTCGAAACGCCTGGCGCAGCCCCGTGTTTTGAACGATCATGTCGCCCCGTTCCTCCAGAAAGGACAAGGCCGCCATGACCCGATCGCGGGAGGCGTCGGTCTGAAGCATGGCCTGGTCCACATCGAGCGTAAACCATGTCTTGCCTTCTTTTGCGCAGCGAAAGATTTGCCGCAGAAAAGCGGCCCGCTCGCCATCGAAACGTTCAAGCATCTCGCGAGACGACCGCTGGGGCTGGAATTTTACGGTGTTGTAGAAATACCCCATGGGTTCGATGAGCCCGTCCAACTCCAGGTAAGCCAGGAGGGTTTTAACGACAAGCGGGCGGATGTCGTATTCATTGGACAAATCGTAGATGGACACATCAAAGGTATCTTCTTTGTCGAGGAGGTGGCAGGTGAGGCTTTCCAGAGCGCCTTCTTCCGGCGTATCGCCATAGACGAAATTCTCGAGTAGGGCCACATCGCTCGGACAGGCGAACAGCTCGCAGATAGACGGTTCGCCATCGCGCCCGGCCCGGCCGATTTCCTGCGAAAAGTTCTCGAGGGCCTTGGGTAGATTGTAGTGGTAAACATAGCGGATATTGGCCTTGTCCACGCCCATGCCAAAGGCGATGGTGGCAACAATTACGGCGTCGTCCGACGCCATGAAAGCATCTTGTACGGCCGTCCGTTTTTCGGTTGTCATACCGGCGTGATAGGCCCGAGCATTGAAGCCGCGAACCGAAAGCACCTCGGCTACTTCCTCCGCGGTGCGTTGGAGGGTGACATAGACGATGGTTGGTCCCGGTGGGCGGGAGCGCAACCGGTCAAGAAGCAGCACATCGCGTTCGTCCCACTTGGCCGGCGTCACGTGAAGGGTCAGGTTGGGCCGGTGGAAGCTGCCCCGGATGATATCGTCCGGCGCGATGGTGAACGAGTCGGCAATGTCTTCGGCCACTTGAGGCGTGGCGGTGGCCGTGAGTCCGAGGACGCGTTCCACGCCCAGGTCACGGGCCAATGCCGCAATGCGCAGATAGTCGGGCCGGAAGTTGTGTCCCCATTCGCTGATACAATGAACCTCATCCACGGCGAGAAGGGCGATTTTTTGTCGGCGGAGGACGAGGAGGAAGCGTTCATTGCTCAGTCGCTCCGGCGAGATGTACAGCAAGCGCAACCGGCCCGAACGCAGATCGTCATAGACCTGAATGCTTTCCTCGCGGCCCAAACTCGAATCCAATCGCGCCGCCGGCACGCCGCGGCTCTGAAGAAAGTCGAGTTGGTCTTTCATCAATGCAATGAGCGGCGATATGACTACCGTCAATCCATCAAGCACCAGCGCCGGGGCCTGATAGCAGAGGCTTTTGCCGCCACCCGTGGGGAAAATGGCCAGCACGGACTGCCCATCCAGCAAGCGGCGGATAACCGCCTCCTGACCGATTCGGAAGGTGTCGAATCCAAAGGTGTCCCGGACGATGGTTGTTACATCGTCAAACGATGCACAGGGGCTTGTGTGTTGTTCCATGATCTTCTATCGAGTGTTTTAGGAATGTTGTAATGCAGGTTGCATTAGGTGGTTTGCTTCGCGTTTCAGGTTATCTACTACCTCCAATGCATGCCTTGCGTTGGTTTCATCAATGTGGGGTTTCTTTCTAACCAATAAATCTGCACGATCCTCAAGGGGAAGAGTTTCGTGGCGTGTCAAGAACAGCGCCGTTGCGAGCCTTTCTAGTTCCGCAACGTTTCTGTTGCCTAGTTTTTTGGCAACGAAATGAACTTGGTCATCATATTTTCTAAGCGTTTTCGGGTAGAGCTCCTGAATATAGTTGCTCTGATCGGTGAGAACAAACTGTGGGCCATATGGCGGTCGGGATTGAATCTTTATCAGCCCATCAGCGCGAAGCCCGGTTAGTTCATTGCGCAAGTCGAAGGAGAAGGGGCCATGCTTGTATAGGATAAACTCAAATCCTAATGGTACATCCATTAATGCCTGAAGGAAGAACACGGATTTTTGTACATGGGTCTCCCCGCACCAACTTCCGTAATCTTTAAGTCGTTTCATAAGGTATGTAAGGAGCGCTGCCTGCTGTAATCTATCCATGGGTATCCTCCTCGCGACTGGGCGCTATTAGTCGATCCTTTTGGGCATCGAGCCACTTCTTGGCATCTTCGACAATTTCCGGCATGGCATACACATAATCGACCGAAACAACCGGTACTTGCCCTAGAACATCAGATATATCAAGGGAGGAGACGACTTTATCGTCATGCATTCGGACTGGAAAGTCCGGGGCTCCGCCCGTCTGTTGGTAGCGATCATGTCGAAAATACGTCATGCCGAATTGGTTGCATAAACCCTTGAAGACCGCTTTACCTGCCTCGGGGTTTATTCTAACATCATCAGGATTCCTTTCATAGATCCGCTTAAAATGGTGTCTTCGGACAATCCGGCGGGCGTGTTCATGACCCGCATGGTTGGCATTGGAGGCTGCATTCCAGAATGCAGCGGACACTTCATTATCTGTCATTTGCAGATGCCGTTCGATTTCAGTTGAAAAGAAGCCATCGGCTAACCAGGCTTTCAGAAAATCCTTAAGGTGGATATCGTAAATGCGTCGGACTGGGTGAAAGTAGACCTGCGTGTACATGAAATATCGAGCCAGCATCAATGCCTCTGCTGAGTAGATTCCACCATGTTCGACACCCAGAGCGGGCGCACTCATTGCATCACTTCCTTCGGATGTTGGATATTGAAGGATGCGAAGCGTATCGATGAGTCGAAAATGATCAAATCGTCCATAGGCAACCCCCGTGTGATGGGAGTCACGAAGAAGATAGTCCATTCGATCAACCCCGAACGCATCCCCAACGATTATTTCCGACAGGATTTCCTCCCAATCTGTAAACTCCAGATCCTTGGCTTCCTTGCGACCGATTGCGAGTTTTACAATATCTTCCTGACGGATGGTAGGTCGTGTCCTTTTCAG
>PWNM01000517.1 GCA_003557825.1 Candidatus Hydrogenedentota bacterium
ATGCATTGAGCACAGACCAATCGGCAGCGGCCATGTCCATGACTTCCTGGGCTGCAAGAATCGGACACCCAATCCGACAGGCTATGGCGATACCGTCGCTTGGACGGGAGTCAATACGCAAGACCTGTTCGATCTGTTCGCCTTCTGAGCGCTGCTCGATATTCAAGTGAGCGAAGAACGTATCGTTCTCGAGTTTGTAGATGACCACAGACTTCAGCGTTCCCCGCAACCCGGCCAGCAGGTTACAGATCAGATCATGAGTCATGGGGCGTCCCAAGTCGAGATGGGTCAATGCAGCCCGGATAGCATCGGCTTCAGCCGTACCCACCAATATAGGAAGCACTCGATCTTCGTGACGTAGCAGCACCACCGGAGCCAAACGACCATCATTACTAACACCCAGTATTTCGAGCGGAACCAGTTTTCCGTTTGCCATGATGTCCTCCTTGTTTGTTTACAATTGATCTTACAACGCCCGTCCCTCGAATGTCGATACCCCGACCCGGATGATTATTTGGCTACATACCAAGTCTCCATTATGATTTCCCTATTGGTCTAATCGATCTGGTACTATGCTAACAAAATCGTATCAAGTTGTTGATAACCAAACCAAGGGACCAAGCATGACTGAGCCTCCTGTGAACTGGACACGGCGGGAATGGATCAAAACCTCGTTAAATGGGGCGGCCGCGGCAGCTTGCGCAATGGCTATTCCGGGATGCAGACCCGATGGGCTCGAAATCGTAGAGCATCCTGAGCGTCCTATCGCAAAAGACACCCGACCCAATATCCTCTTTGTGGTAAGCGATGACCTGTCGTGGCGTCATAAGTCGGCCTATGGTTATGAACAGGTGTTTACGCCATACTTCGATCGCATTGCCGAGGAAGGCATCCTGTTCAAACATGCCTATGTCACCTCTCCATCATGCACGCCGTCCCGGGGTTCCATGTTAACCGGCCAATGGTTTTGGCGTCTGGGCGAAGGGGCCAATCTATGGAGCACTCTCGATCCGGATATTCCGACGTACACCGGACTACTCGAAGAGGCGGGTTATCATGTCGGGTTTACAGGAAAAGGCTGGGGACCCGGTGTGGTGAATGGTTGGGAGTACAATCCCGCAGGGAAGGCCTATAACCATCATCGACTTCTGCCTCCGACACGGGGGATTTCGGACTACGATTATGCGGCCAATTTCGTCGACTTCCTCCATGACGCCCGTGGTGGTCAGCCGTTCTGTTTTTGGTTTGGGCCCTTTGAGCCTCACCGCCACTACGAGCCCTCGGCGGCTTTGCGCTATGGCATCGATCCTACCGCCTTAGAACTGCCCGCATTTCTACCCGATGTGCCAGAAGTTCGCGAGGATATGGCCGATTACCTATTTGAGATACAGTGGTTCGATGAGCATCTGGGCCGCATGATGGCTACGTTAGAGCATTACGGCGAGCTTGAAAACACAATTATCGTCGTCACCAGCGATAACGGCATGCCCTTTCCAAGAGCGAAAGGAACCCTGTATGACTACGGTACCCGGGTACCCTTGGCGATTCGCTGGGGCGAGCACGTTCCCGTTGGGCGGCGTGTCGATGATTTCGTGTCGTTGCAGGATCTTGCGCCCACCTTTCTTGATGCGGCAGGAGTAGAGATACCGGACGTAATGACGGGCCAGTCGTTGCTCCCGCTGCTCGAGTCGGAAAGCTCCGGACAAGTTATGGCCGATCGGGATGCGGTACTCACAGGACGGGAACGGCATGTGCCCGGACAACCCTGGCCAAGCATGGCGGGATATCCCTCGCGCGCCATTCGAACCCACCAATGGCTTTATGTCCGTAACTTCGAACCCGAGCGATGGCCGGCAGGGGCGCCCGAAGATTCTACCATGGGCATTCCGTATCCGGATGTAGATGGGGGCCCGTCAAAGTCCTTTCTTCTCGAACACCGCGACGATCCCGAGATCCAACCGTATTACAAGTGGGCTTTTGGCAAACGACCGGCAGAGGAGCTTTACAATGTCGAAACTGATCCGTATCAGCTGACCAACCTGGCCGACGCCCCCGAGTTGGACCACATAAAACAGCACCTTGCCCAACAGCTTTTGACCAAGCTGGAGGAAACGGGCGATCCCCGGGTACTCGAAAGGGGAGAGCAATTTGATGCCTATCCCTATTACGGGCAGCTTGCCCGCCCAGAGAGCATCCCACATAGTTAGTTACGCTGTTTGACATCGGACACAGAATGGCGTACGGTGAACTAAGTTAAGTTGGAGAGGCGGATGTTGCATATGATCGACATCCTTACGGAGAGGGGATTGGCGCAATGGCTCCCGATATGGAAGCACTCTACAATGAACGGCTGACACGGTATAGCACAGCCCTGCAAAATGGTAAACCCGACAAAGTACCACTACGACCGTTCGCTGCGGAATTCGCTGCGGTCTACGCCGGCATGACCTGTCAGGAAGTAACCCAAGATTATGCCAAGGCCTGTAAAGCCGCTAGAGCTTTGGCAGCAGGCTTCGATTGGGACGCTATTGTCGGAAACATGGTCTATGTATGGACGGGACTCACCCAGGCCATCGGCTTGAAGTATTATGCAGCGCCTGGCGTGGAAATATCGTCTGATACGGCCTTTCAGTACATAGAACCACCTGAAGACGATGCCCACATGAAGCCTGAGGAATACGATGCTCTCATCGAGGATCCAACGGGTTTTCTGTCTAATATATGGTTACCGCGGGTTTCGCGGGACATCGTTGCGCCAGGCGAACCGGCCACCTTCCGGAGCCACATGGCCTATCTCAAAGGCGGAATGGCCATGTTACAGTATTTCGGCGCACTAGGTGAGCAAAACGCCCGACTTCGGGTCGAAGCGGGAATGCCCGCCGCAATCGGTGGTATCTTGAAGGCGCCTTTGGACATTATCGCTGACAAGCTTCGGGGATATTTGGGCCTGACCAATGATCTGCTTACCATGCCAGAGAAGGTCAAGGAGGCCGCAGAGGCATTGGCTCCACACCTGACCGCCGTTGCCTTGGCATCATCCGATCCAGAACGAAAAGCTCCGATCTCGTTTTGGATGCATCGAGGCGGCGTGCCATTTGTGACCACTGAGCAGTTTGAGACGATTTACTGGCCCACTCTTCGATTGGTCATCGACGCCCTCTGGGCGGAGGGCGCGCAGGTTTTGTTCTATGCTGAGGGCGACTGGACGGCCCATCTTGAGCGGTTCGCCGAGTTGCCTGAGAAAAGCATCATCTTTCATCTCGACCGCACGGATCCAGCCGAAGCGCACCGGGTGCTCGGACATAAGTTCTGCATAACAGGCGGCGTTCCAAACGCCCTTCTGTCGTACGGTACGCCCGATGAGGTTCGCGCCAAATGTAAGGAACTTATCGATACCTGTGCAGGCGACGGCGGCTATTGCATGGATGCGAGCGCCATTATGCAAAACGATTCGCGGGTTGAAAATGTCCGCGCCATGACCGAATTTACTCGTGAATACGGGGTCTATTAATACCAGTCAACTAACCAAGAGGAGCCATGATATGGAAGAAGCTCAGAACAAGCCCAAACGTCCCCCAAACGTATGCATACCGTGGGATGAAAAACATAAGGAGTTTCCCAAGATTCAGGGCGATACGGAAATTGTAAAACGCACCTGGGAAGAAATCGACGCATTGGGATACACCTTTATCTGGCATTGTCTTGTGTCGTTTTGACATATGCACCTGCATAGGGAGTCCCGGGCATGTTCACACGAAGCGTGATGGGATCGTTGTTGATGATGCTGGTCGTTAAAGGCATCGCCGAGAGTGAGATGCCCGGCGCAATTCGTCCGGAAAGGTTGTATTGCGAATATCTGGAAGCCCCTCGTGGAATCGATGTGCGCCAACCCC
>PWNM01000437.1 GCA_003557825.1 Candidatus Hydrogenedentota bacterium
AGGGCGACAACCTGTTCCGAGAGGAAATGTGCGAGGCCCTGAAAAAGCATTCGCGGACGGGGCACGGCGACAGCGATTCGTGCGATCCTTTTGTAACCAACCTGTATTACCACCAACTGAATTTTGCAGAGGAAGATGACTTCAGCGGATTGCGCATTCGGCTCGAGCAAATCGAGCAGGAACACGGTTTCAGCGGTCGCCGGTTGTTCTATCTCTCCGTGGGCCCCGAATTTTTCGGTCCGATTATCGAGAAACTGGGCGAGGCCGGCCTCATTCAAGATGCGGATGCCGACCCCTGGTCGCGAGTGGTTATCGAAAAACCCTTTGGCACGGATCTCGATTCGGCACAGGCCTTGAACGAGCGTATCAAGGCCGTGTTGGCGGAAGAGCAAATCTTCCGAATCGATCATTACCTGGGCAAGGAAACGGTGCAAAACATTTTCGCCGTCCGATTTGGCAACGCCATCTTCGAGCCGCTTTTCAACAACCGGTACGTAGACCATGTGCAGATCACCGTCGCCGAAACAGTGGGAATGGAGGGCCGTCGGGGCGCATTCTACGACGCCACCGGCGCGCTGCGTGACGTAGTACAAAACCATGCCTTGCAGTTGATGTGTTTGCTGGGCATGGAGCCGCCGGTGTTGTTCAATGCCAAGGAAATCCGCGACGAAAAGGTAAAAGTTCTTCAATCGGTGACGTTGCCGATTCAGGATCCCTTCGAGACGTGGTGCGTGCGAGGGCAGTATTCGGGCGCGCGGGATGTTACAGCGTACCTCGCCGAGGAGGGCGTGGCGGAGTATTCGCAGACCGAGACCTTTGTCGCGTTACGGCTGCACATCGACAATTGGCGCTGGACAGGAGTACCATTCTATTTGCGCACGGGTAAACAGTTGAAACGACGCATGACCGAAATCGCAGTGCAGTTCAAACAGCCCCCGGCCCATCATTTTCGTGAGCTAGGCTTGGAACTACCGGAGACCAACGTGCTCGTGTTTCGCATACAACCGGACGAGGCCATCTCACTGACCTTCAACGGGAAACCCCCGGGCGTGGATTTCCATCTGCAGAATGTCACCATGGATTTTTCCTACGGCCAGTCCTTTCAGGAAGACGTTCCGGAAGCATATGAACGACTTCTACTTGATGCGCTTCGGGGAGACACAACGCTGTTCATGCGGGCCGACGAGATCGAACATGCGTGGCGTATTTGCACGGATATTCTCGAACAATGGAAAACGGCTCCCGCGCCGGACCTGTATCGCCCGGGTTCATGGGGTCCGGCGAGCGCAGACCATTTATTTCGGGGATTTCATGGCGCATGGCGAACGCCCGAAGACTGATCGCCCACCCAGAAACGGCGGCGGTCCGAAGCCCGCCGCCGCATACATTGGAGGATTCTGTCTCAGTGCTGACTAGGCGCGTTCCCATGCTTCCATCCAGTTATCCCAACCGATTTTCATATCGGGCACGGGATCCTCGGGGCTTTCCTCGTATTCCATCATTAGAGCCCCTTTGAACCCGATCCCCTTGAGGGCTTTTGCCACGGCATCGAGATCCATGTCGCCCTTGCCCAGGATCTGCTCGGAGCCGCCATGGATCCAATCTTTGAGATGAACCGAAATCACCCGGTCGCCCAAGGCCTCGATAACTTCATGGGGTTTTTCCTCAGAACGAATCGCATGCCCCGTATCAACACAGGCCCCGATCAGGGGATGTCTGCCTTCCACGGCGTTGAGCGTGTCGGCAACCTTATCGTAGCGCGCTCCGGGACCATGATTATGAATGGCGATAGCCACATTAAACTCGGCGCACAGCTCTTCAAGATTGTCAAACGAATCGGACGTCGGATTAGCGGTCAGCACCTGCACGCCCAAGGCCTTAGCAAATTCAAACTTTCGCCGGTTGGCCTCCACATCCGCCGTAAACCCTTCGACGCCATAGCACGGCGTTCCAATGCCTTCGGCTTCGATAGTCTGCTTAACATGCTCGAATCCTTCGTGTTCGGCATCGGGCGGGAAATGTACCGCGCAAAACTCCATCTGATCCAATCCGAGCCGTTTCAGTTGCTCGATGGATTCCTCAAAACCGAACTGACGAAAACTAAAACTTTGTGCCCCCATTAAGATGTTTCCTCCCGGGTTTGCCGACGCCTGGGCGCCCGCATTTCGCGCCAAGGCGCCCACAACCGGAGTCGCCAAGGCGCTGGCCCACAAAAAGTCACGTCGCGACATGCCACGTCTCATGTAAAAACCTCCATTTTTTGGACTAAGACGATCATCTCGCCGAAGCCCGCTGCTAGTTAGTTACCTTGCCCTGAACCCATCGAACTCAAAAACTGGCGTTGCATGTTCATGGTGTTCTCCATATTTTGCACAAATCGGTCGAACTCCGCCAATTGTTCGGGATCAAGCGCCTGGTCAAGGCGGGCTCGGGCACGGTAATAGGCGTCAAGTTGCGCATCGACGGCAGCGGCGGGATCAAACATGTTTGTCGTGCTGCTACCGGAACGAAGTTCCTCCACCAACACATCCGTAACGATGGTCCGGTTTTCCGGGGTCAGTCCACGAGCGAACATACCCAACTGCATGTCCATGGCATTGGCCAACATCCGTTCCTCGCGGGTGTTTTCATAATGGTCCCACAGCTCAAGCTCCCGATGGCTCAATTCTTTGCTCAACTCGTAACGCAGGTTGCGTTGATGGGCCTCCTGTTGGCGTTGCATGGCTACGAAATCCACCTCTTCGCCCCACATATCCATCGCCGCAGTCATTTGGTCCATCATCATGGACTCGAGGATCTCCTCGACGCGCTGACGTCGTTCCGGGCTCAGGCCGGCATCATCAAAAAAATCGCCGTACTGCATGTTGATGCCCATTCGCACGCCCATGCGCGCCATCTCACGACCTTGCTCCCCCTCGAGCATGTTGCGGATTCCGCCAAATGGACCGTCCTCAGAGGGGTCAACCATGCCAGGGAGTCCTCCTTCACCCGGCCCCGGCATGCCGTCGGGCATTCCTCCCATCATCGCCATAAAAGGCGTTTCCTCCATCGGGGCGACTGCGACCTGCTCTTCCTCTTCCGGTGCAGAGCGTAGCCGTGCCAGCTCGAGTTCGGCTCGATTAAGTCGATCCCGCTCGGCGGCAAGCTGACGTTGGGCATCACTCAACCGCGCCCGCGCTTCGGCCAGTTCGTCCTGGACAGCGGCCTCGACTTGCGCGATCTGCCGGGCATTCGCTTCGGCCAACCGATATTGAGTTATTCCCCATGCAATAGCAGCTACCGCAATCGCTCCGGCCACCAAGACCACAATCCATGCTTTGTACATGATCGTTCTCCTCGGAACACCTACTGTTCCAGCTAGCTTCTATCCTACGCTTTACGGGACTCCGACGCAACTAAAAAACAAGATAGCTCGTATTGGTAAATATTCACACTCAATACGCCTCTTTGTTTTCCTGGAATTGCTCTGTGCGCGTTTGGCAAAATGGCACATTTTTGTTTGACACCATCTATATATTGTGGTATTGTGCAGCCGGATCGGCAGATATGCCACAAGGGGCGGGTCTGGCATCTCTGACTGCGGAAGAGGAATTGGCCATGACAGTGGACACAGTGGTCTACATAGGGCAGCAGGCCATGCTGGTGACGCTGATGGTTGCGGCGCCCATGCTGCTCTCGGGTATGGTCGTAGGCCTTATCATCAGCGTGTTTCAATCAGTCACCCAGATTCAAGACATTACGCTGACCTTCGTTCCGAAGATCATCGTCGTCTTTATCGCGTTTGTTTTGTTCTTGCCGTTTATGATGACGACAACACTCGACTTTGTGACCATTCTCTTTGGCGGTTTCAACCAGTTCATTCTGTGATGCCATGATATTCGAAATCGAAGTC
>PWNM01000119.1 GCA_003557825.1 Candidatus Hydrogenedentota bacterium
AAGAACGGCTCTGTGCTTTGGGCGCAGACATCCGCCGGGTACGAGAAGGGTAAACGCCCTTTCGCCCCCAACAGCCAAGTGGGAGAAGCAATCGCATGAATATCATCACCATCACCTCCGAGGCGGAGTGTATTGCCGCCATTCGCAATATCGAACGGGGCACGGCCGATCCAAATGCCGAAGCCCGGCTTGCCGATCAACTCGAGAGCACCCGGATCATCGTCGAAGCCGTACGCCAACGAGGCGATGCCGCCGTGGTCGAGTTTACCGAGAAATTCGACGGTGTGACCCTTGCTCCCGAGCAATTCGAGGTGACTCCGGATGAACTGGAACAGGCTGAAACCGAGAGTGATCCCAACCTGATCGAAGCTTTGCGGCGGGCCCATGCCAATATCGAAACTTTTCATAGCAAAAACCTACGCCAGTCATGGGAGGAAACCGACGCCGATGGCGTACTCCTGGGCCAGCGCATTGCGCCTCTTGAACGGGCGGGTGTCTATGTACCGGGCGGCAAGGCATTTTACGTCTCTTCGGTGCTGATGAACATCGTGCCGGCTAAGGTGGCCGGCGTACCCGAGATCATCATGGTCTCGCCGCCATCCCATAACGGGACGGTCCACCCCCTCATACTGGCGGCAGCCCGCATCGCCGGAGCAACCCGGGTCTTCCGTGTTGGCGGCGCCCAATCCGTGGCGGCCCTGGCCTACGGTACGGAGCACTTCCCCACCGTTTCGAAAATCACAGGGCCTGGCAACATCTATGTCACCTTGGCAAAACGGCTTGCCTCCGCTGTCTGCGACATCGACAAAGAGGCAGGTCCTTCCGAGGTGGTCGTGTTGGCTGACGCCGATTCCGATCCGCGCTTGGTGGCCGCCGAGTTGCTCGCACAGGCCGAACACGAAGAGGAGGCGTGCGCCATTTTGGTGACCACTTCCGAGGCCTTGGTACCCAACGTGCAGAAGGCCATCGAAGACGAACTGACCACCTTGTCCCGGGCCCCCTATATCCGCAAGGCCCTCGAAGATCAAGGGCGAATCTATATCGTGCAGAATCTCGATCAGGCCGTGGATGTCACCAACGCCATCGCCCCCGAGCATATGTCGGTCCAGACCCGGGAGCCCAAAGAAGCCTTCGCCCGAATTCGCAATGTGGGGTGCGCCGCCATCGGCAGCATGACCCCCGTCGCGGCCGGCGACTACTTCGCCGGACCGAACCACATTCTACCCACAGGAAGGCGAGCACGGTATGCCGGTCCCTTGACGGCCGATGATTTCCGCAAGGTCACGAGCATCATCTCGTATACCCAAGAAGGTTTGGCCAAAGCGGCGGACGACATCCGCCAAATCGCGGAAGCGGAAGGGTTCACCGCCCATGCCCGCGCCGTGGAGCGACGCCTGTGAAATACGGACGCGTTCTATTAGAGGACGTCGAAGGGTATGTGCCCGGAGAACAACCCCAGACTTCCGACGTCATCAAACTCAACACCAACGAGAATCCCTATCCGCCATCGCCTCGAGTGATTGAGGCGTTGCAGTCGGTGTCCGTCAACGCCCTCCGGCGCTATCCCGATCCGGTATCGTTAAACTTCCGGGCGGCCTGCGCACGGCGCTATGGTCTGCCCAATGCCGACTGGGTCATTGCGGGCAACGGTATGGACGAAGTCCTTGCCATGGCCGTTCGAACCTTTGTTGATCCCGACGACGCCATCTTGACCACCTATCCGACCTACACCCTCTACGAAACTTTGGCCCAGCTTCACGGGGCTCACATTGTCGAAGTGGACCTGGACGAGAATTTTCAACTGCCCGAGGCGTTCTTCGAAACGCCGGCGCGGCTGGTCTTTCTTACCCGTCCCAACGCCCCCACCGGCGTGGCCGTGCCCAAGGGAGCCGTCGAACGTCTGTGCGAGTCCTTTGACGGTATTGTATTTCTGGATGAAGCCTATGTGGATTTCGCCGATGCGCATTGCATGGACCTGGTGCAGCAATACGACAACCTTATTGTAGGCCGGAGCTTTTCGAAATCCTACAGTTTGGCAGGCATGCGCCTCGGTATAGGCGTGGCCCAACCGGCGATCATCGACGAATTCCTCAAAACCAAGGACTCCTACAACATGAACGCCGTTGCTCAAAGGGTGGGCAAAGCGGCCATCGAAGATGCTGCCACTTTGGAAGCTAACACGGCCCGCATTCGTGCCACCCGAGGCCGCGTCACCAACGCTTTGACCGAACTTGGATTTGAGGTGCCCGAGTCGCAAGCCAACTTCCTCTTCGCCCAATGGAAGGGATCGCCTTCGGCCAAGACCCTGTTTGAGTCCTTGCGAGACCGGGGCATTTTTGTGCGCTACTTCAACGCCCGACGGCTTGACCATGCGCTGCGCATCAGCATCGGGACGGATGCCGAAATGGACGCCTTACTGACCGCTCTGGGTGAGATGATCGCACCGGTGAGGGCTTAATGGATACGCCCGAATCGCGGTGTATCCATTTCGGCGAATGCGGCGGTTGCGCAACCCAAGACATTCCCTATGACGAGCAGTGCGCCCGGAAAGGAGCTTTTCTCGAGGAGCTGTTGCTGCCCTTTCGCTCAGGCTCCGTTTCCGTAACGCCTTCGCCAATCATCTGGCATTACCGCAACAAGATCGACCTCAATTTCGGTCGCATGTTTTATGACGAACCGCCTCCTCCTGGCTTTGTCCGGGAAACGGTCATTGGATTCAAACGCAAAGGTCGGTGGTTTCACCCTCTCGACGTACGGGAATGCCGAATTGGCCCCAAGGGCATAGAAGAGCTTCTCGACAATGTCCGGGCATGGTATCGTGCCGCGGATCTTCGGGCCTATGACTCCCGGACCCACGACGGTACCCTCAAGATCCTCCTGCTCCGGGAAGGGAAGCGAACGGGCCAACGGATGGCCGTATTGATCACCGGACCCGAGTTCGACCAGCAAGACGCATTCGCCGAAGTCATCCAACGGGCCTGGCCCGCCGATAGCGTCCACCATGCCGTCTCGGAAAGCCGGGCCGGCGCGGCTTTTGCCGAGACCTCGACCGTGCTGGCCGGATCCTCTACTATCGAGGAGGCCCTTCATATTCCCGATAGAGACGGAATCGAACGGAGCCTCCGCTTTCGCATCTCGCCGTTTAGCTTCTTTCAGACCAATACATTGGCCACCGAGCGGCTCTATGGCCTCATCCGAGCCATGGTCGCTCAGAAAGCCCCGAAGACCCTTTACGATCTTTATGGCGGAGCAGGAGGCATCGCCCTCACGTGCGCCGATTGTGTTGAACAGGTCATATCGGTTGAGAATGTCACCGCAGCCTCGGAGGACGGCCGTTTTAACGCTGCCCAAAATGGCATTGACAACGTAATGTTCATCACGGACAAGATGAAAAATTATCTCCGCGCGGAACTCATCGCCGGCGCCAGTTGGAATGCCGACGTGATGGCCGTCGTTGATCCGCCTCGTGCTGGTATGCATCCCAAAGCCGTGCGACGCCTTATCGAACTTGGGCCACCCCACATCGTCTATGTTTCATGCAAACCGACGGTTTTTATTCGAGACGAACTCCCCCAGTTCCTCGATCACTATCGGCTCGAAGCGGCCCAGGCCGTGGATCTGTTTCCTCATACCGACCATGTCGAACTAGTCATGCTCCTCGAACGGCGTTGACCCCGAGTTGACCACCTGAGTTGATCACTTGGCAAGCGGTTTGCCTAACATGTTGTCAGACGTGACAACTTTTTGATCTCATCACCCCCGAAACCATGTCCTAATTATGACCATAATACTAAATAGGTATTGGCATGAACATTGCTGTGTTTATGGCAACGATGCGGGGGATGGTCCCCCAGAATACCCCAAACGGAGGCCTTGTTGCTATGATTCG
>PWNM01000620.1 GCA_003557825.1 Candidatus Hydrogenedentota bacterium
AGCACATCTTCCCAATCGATGGCATCTTCGGGGACGGCAATCACCCGCTCATGCCGATCGAGCCCAAGTTGATCGATGAGGTCTTGACCCATTTCCTCTTCACGCAGGCTCTCCATTGTGGCGCTATCCGGGAAATTACCGGGGGGGAGCCGCCGACTGCGCACCGGGATCATGTCGGCCCAAAGGGGTTCCTCAACATCAAACACCAGAATCGCATGCCCCAAGGGCGTGCGGGACACATGATGAAACTCGGCTAGACTTGAGAGGACCAAGAGGAGAGGACCCAAAAACAGGATCGCAAGCCGAAGGGCAAGCCCGGCGGTCCAAAATGGCCGAGGCCGTTGTGCGGACGAACCCGTATCGGAAGCCCATTCGGGCAAAGGGGGTGGATCAGGTCGAAAATCGTTCATCTCAGAGTGCCTCCCGGTCCATCAATGTAGATGCCATGTGTTGCCCTAACCCCGTAAACAAGGCTTCCTGATTGGGGCCAATCCACGACATGACATACATTTCGTAGGCTTCGCGTCCGGAAGGCGAGGCTTCTTTATAATACCGATCCGGCGAAATATACCCCACATAGGCTCCGTTGAAACTCAACGTCCACAGGGACCACCCCCGTTCAGCGGCCCAGTCGAACAAGTCAACCGCAATCTCGCCGCTGAAATCCGCTGGCGTGGCGAAAAGGAAGGCATCGCCCAAGCGCAGCCCATGGAGCCATCCCGGTTCGGCAAGTCCGGCCAGATGAAATACGGCCGGTGAGAGCCGCCATCGGGGATGGACGCGAAGCTGCCAGGGGGGCAATTCCAACGGAATGCCTACGGACGCCACAGGAACACGTTCGGAAAACTCAGCTTCCATCCATTGGGCATTGATTTGTTCAGCCAGTTGATAACCCAGTAAACGAGCCCGCTCGAAATGGTCCGCGCCTTCCGGCGTTCGCGGGGACATGCTCCCCATGGCTCCGGCCAGAAACATGGCAAAACCACCGGTGCGTTCTTCAAGGGCTCTCTCGAGAAATCCGGGGTAATCGCCGCTGAACGACATGTTTCTAGACGGTAGCACCGTGGAATGAGCCGAATAGCGGGCCATATAGCATCGCGCGCCGGATTCGGTGTCAATCACCATATAATGCAGCCAGGGGTCTACCGCCGCATCGCGCACCCGATTTCGAATGGCATCGGGAAATTTGATTTGGCCGTGGGCCATTCGCGCCGGTTCGAGGGCATCGAGGGCTCCGTGCGCCGCGTCGACAAAGGCCTCGACCAACAGGGCTTCGACGTTTGGATCATGGTCGCCCGCAAATAAACTCGAGACGAATCCAGGTGCAAACCCGCCAGGCCCCGAGTGGGTATGGCTGGCATTGAACAGGAGGTCGTGTTCCGACAGGCCCGCTGCGACACGTAGCCGTTCACGAACGGCGTCGGCAACGTTGGGCGGGACAATGAGCATGTCCGCCGCCAGGATCACTGCCTGATGGCGTTCATCGCTTACGGCCAACGCCCGCACGAACAGGGGATCATGGACACCTGTCGAAGGCGCGCCGGCACGATCGCCATAGCCCGCCAAGGGCGTTCCAATGGGCGGCGTCATGTCGGCTTTGGCCCATCCTGCATGGAAACGACCTTCGGCGTGTTCAGACAACTCCGCGGCGCGGGCGTCGATGGCTGCTTGCGCTTGCCGATAATAGGGTTGCTCGGCGATGTCCCGAGCGCCATAGGCAGGCCATGGGCCAATAAACGTCACCACAAGCCCCGCGCCATTGACGACCAGCAGCAGCACGATGATCCCAACGCGCTTGGCCGTGAGCATCTAGTTGTTTCCCGGATAGGTCGGGGGGTAACCACCTCCGGTTTCGTGCTGGTCTTTGTGAGTTTGGATGGTGGTTAGCACGCGACGGAGGCGCACCACCGCCAACCACGCCAAGAGGCCAAGCACGAGCAGCATCCACAATTGGTAGGTCATACTACGGTGACCAAAAACAAAGGGCCAGAACGTCAATAGGCCAATGACGATGAGGCCATTCTCAAGAAGTATTCGCATGGTACGTGACATGTTCAATCCTTTGGCCTGAGCGGTTATCCATTAACGGGCCCGTTAGAGATCATACTACCTGCTATAGCCCCGGAACGCAACCTTGGACTGAACTATTAAGTCCAATGGGACAGGTGTTCATCTGGTGTTGATCGCGATGCTTGATTCATTATCGTGAAAAGGTCATTATTGCGCCCGGTAGTCGTCGCGGTTCTCTCCGCAGCCGGGCCAGCGACAATGCCTTGACAAAGAACACACCAAAAGGAACCAACCATAATGATGTCCTATGCCTGGAAAATGCTGTTCGTACTTTCAATCTGCTATGTGATTGGTGCAAACCAGGTCTATGCCGATGTGCCCATGCATCATGTTACCCAAGAGGGCGTGATTCGGGAATGGATCGTTCTTGGGCCCTTTCTGGGAGAACGCGTGGATGGGCGGCGAATGGGACTGGAAATCGAATATCTCGAAGACGAAGCCCAGGCGACCTTGGCCCCGGACATGACCGTCGACGGCGTGGAGACCATCGCTGTACAGACATCGGAAAGCGGCATGGTCGATCTGATGAAGCTATTGGGACCGGTAGAAAACACCGTGGCCTATGGTTTCACCCAGTTATACGCCCCGGATGCCTGCGAGATCGGTGTTTTCTTCGGGACGGATGACTGGGCCAAAATCTGGCTCAACGGCGAACTGGTCTTCCATCACTACGCCGACATGGGCCGCCCGTTTCGAATGCGCGACGAGCAGATGCGCTGGAACCTGAAACCGGGGGTCAACACGGTGTTGTTCAAGGTGGAACAAGATACCGGACCGTGGGGATTTGGTTTGGAGGTGCTGTCGATAGAATCGCAACAGAAACTGCTGGAGGAACAGACCCGGCACGAGGCGCTCCGCCGGTTCATGAATGTGTCGGCCGTTCCCGCTACGCCCGGAGATTGGATACTCTGGGGTGATGAATTCCCGAAAATCCGGTGGAGCGACCCGGAAATAGCAAAGGCGACACTAGGAGATGCTCCCATGACGGTCCGGTGGTTCAACGCCGACTGGGAGGAAGTGTCCGAACCGGACGAACCCGGCCGCTATGGATGCTATGTGGAAAGCGCCATGCCCGATGGGTCGCCTGTGCGGCGGGCCATGACCTTCTACCGCCCCGGCCCGGATTTCCGCCCATGGCATGTCCGGGACCGGGCGCTTGTCGAGGTGCATCCGCCGTTTCTCGATGCCCTGGACATCAGGAGCGAGTTGGCCGAACCGTACTCGGCATACCTGCAACAGCAGATCACCGCTAGCGCAGCCTACGGGTTGCTGAACTCGCAGGCCGGAGCCATCTTCATGGCGGGGATGCATGAAGCGGCGACCGACGACGCAAATCGCGACATCATGCAATTGGACTGGCCGGAAACACGCGACCAGGACTGGCATTTGGCGCTCAAACGGCGCATCTTGGGTCTCGACGCTGAGGGCGTTCATCCCCTAGACCCTCCTCGGTCGCGGGCCGATAATCCTGCACCCGTACTGCAATACGGAGACGCGGTAGCCGCCGGAATGGATGCCGAGATGGTTGAAAAGGCCCGCGCATTGGCCCAAAAATGGGCGGACGAGACGGGATTGGGTTTCAACCTGCTCGCGGCCCGGAATGGCGTCGTGTTCATTCACGAAAGCTTTGGGGATCAACACGCGCTGGAGGCGAAATTGCCCACAGCGTCCTACACCAAGATGGTGACGGGGCTGCTCGTGGCCCGATTTCTCGACCAGGGGCGGTTTGACCTGGACGACCCGATTGGGTTGTATCTTCCTGATTTTCCCG
>PWNM01000058.1 GCA_003557825.1 Candidatus Hydrogenedentota bacterium
GAGCAGATGGGCGTCGCCGTGCGGCTGACAGATTTGCGCAGAACCAACCGTAATAGGCCGCCCGGTTCTTCCACAATAGGCAATGTGCTCCCTTGGTCCAATTCGCAGCCGGTTGCGGACAGCACGGCCACTACGACTCGATGTCCATGAGCCGTGGCAGTAATCGCATAAAGGCCGTCACCGCGTATTTCGCATCGTAATGCTTCGAAAACAGGATCGTCACCCGACGGACTCCCCCCTGCGGGCAATCCTTCACGGGGGTCGTAGGTGAGATGGGCCATGGCCGGACCGGAAAGGGGCATGTCTACCGATGCCCAGATTCGCATCTCGAATACGGGATTCCGCCCCGACGGCTCCAGAGCCCCCAACCATTGGTACTTTTCAGAAAGGCGTAACGGAAAAACACAGGAATCCATGGCTGCCGGATCAAGCACGGCGTATTCCATATCATACTGTCGCCTATCAACCTCGACCTGAGCTGTCAGGGCGGTTTCGCACTGATATGGGGTGCGCAATAAGGGGAGTGACCGAGGTTTTCCCTGCTGTCCCAGTCCAATGGTCCACTGTCCGGAGTACAATCGCAATGCCCCTGTCGTTTCGACCAATGCGCACTCCGGGCCTCCTGCGAAACCCAATGCGGCCGCTCCGTTGCGGTAATAATCAAAAGCCCAGATTTCATCCGGCAAGAGCGATGTTAATGGCGCGGGGTCGCCCGTCTGTTCTTTTATGAAAGGATTTCGATAGTCGAATGGGCGTACGCCGAGATGGCGGGGTCCATTGTGGACCAAGCTGAAAGGAGTTGCTTCCTGCCCATCAGTCTCAGGCGCCAAACATTCAGGCAATCCTTGTAATCTCCTTAGGAGCAATTCGTCATCGTGCATAATCGTTTATCCCCCCCTGTTCGGCTCTTCCGGGTTGCGGCAAAGCCCTATTGTCATCTTTTGGCCCTGCCGATGTAAAACTTGCCATGCGGAACCCGGCCATGCAAAATAGCCATATAGCCTGCTGTTGGCCGTACAAGGCATTATTGTTCTGCTAGATGGGCTGAGTCTATAAAGCTCAATGCATTGACGCCCATGTGCGGAACATGATGGCGTTGCTCAGAAGTTGAGCACAATAGCCGCGCTTCCAAAGGCAAAAGGAAAATACCGAAATGGGTATCCAAAAGCATCTTGGCGCAATAGTCGTAGTGGTACTCGTCGTACTGATCGTCGGCTGCCCCCGGTTTCGTGGGGTGACCGTCACCAAGGACGTTTCCTATGGTCTGGGTTATGTTACCAGAACTGAAGGAAACGATGAATGGGTACTCAAACCTTTGTTCATGGACATCTATGAGCCAGACGATCGAGATGGAACGTTGTTACCCGCTATCGTTCTGGTCCACGGCGGCTCGTTTATGTATGGCAGCAAAGAAGATGATGAGATCGTCGAGTTTGCCGAATATTTTGCCAGACGCGGCTTTGTCGCCTTTACCTTGAACTATCGGCTCGAAGACACCGGTCCGCCTGCGCCCGATTATTGGGACAGCTTTTCCTTGACCTCGGCGGTCCATGCGGCCTGTGTTGATGTCCGTGTGGCGCTCCGTCATATCTACGCCCACGCCGATGAATATGGGGTCGATTCCGAGAAGATTGCTTTATTGGGAGCTTCCGCGGGGGCAATCGCCAGCATTGCCGCCATTGTCGCCGATGATGGGCGGTTCGAATCGGACGGCGACGATTTTCCGGTACCGCCCGAAAATAATCCCGATGCGCCGCATACGGTCGGGGCATATCTGCATTTTTGGGGCGGTGCGGACCATGTTCTGCATAACATCGACCGGAATACGCCCCCCATCATGATCGTCCACGGGCGGGAAGATACGATGTTTTTCGCATCCTATGGGGCTGCCCGCCGTTTGCGTGCCATGCTCCGCCTTGTAGGCGTTCCCTATGAGTGGCGCATCGCCGATACCGGACATGGCGTTTGGAACTATCGGAGTCGCGGTCGCAGCCTAAAACACCTAAGCCATTCGTTTGTAGTCGAGCATCTCGGCTTATAGCTCCCCTGAACGGCTTTCGTACGGGAAGGCGCCGCATGAATGAGCTGATTTCGTGGCCTGTGCGGATATATACGAGAAGGCTATGATTGACCGGGCCGTTATGATCTGTATCATTTGACATTTTCCGGTTAATTTTCGTAAAATCTGTTGTCATTTTAGGGTGATTCTACGTTCTTCTAAGCAAAGCTAACGCCGAAGCGGTTTACGGCGAGTACGATAATGCGAGTCAATACCAACCAACGTTAAGGAGTATAGCGTGAAACGTACATTTCAGCCCTCCAATCTCCGGAGGAAACGAAATCATGGATTTTTGGCCCGAATGGCGACCCCGGGTGGGCGTAACGTCATCCGGCGCCGGAGAGCGAAGGGTCGGAAACGGCTAAGCGCGTAACGGTTCGTTATGCTAACCAGGAGACTATGAGCTAATTTGCCGGGTCCGTGCGCATATCCTCGCGCCGAACGATTGATACGCCGACAGGAATACTTGGACGTATATCGAAACGGTGTTAAGCGCGTAGGGAGCGCATTCGTAGTTTATATGGCCCGGCGGGAAGGGCAATGCAGAAAGTTTGGCTGCGCCGTGTCGCGCAAGGTGGGAAACGCGGTAGTGCGAAATCGTATCAAGCGTTATCTGCGCGAAATCTACCGTACCCATCGGGAACAGCTTCCCCCGGATCTTTATCTGGTGATTGTGGCGCGGCCATCTGCTGCGCGGCTAACCTATCAGGAATGTCGAGACGCCGTTATCCGGCTACTCAAGCAGGGAAACGCGTTTTGTGGCTAAATTGTTCATCGCCATTATTCGGTTATATCAATGGACGCTGTCGCCCTTTTTGGGGCGAAACTGCCGCTATCTGCCCTCGTGTTCGCAGTATGCCATCGACGCCCTTCGAAAACACGGCGTGGTGGTGGGAACTGCCTATGCCCTGTGGCGCATTCTGCGATGTAACCCCTTCTCCCGAGGCGGCTATGATCCCGTACCTTGAAACGACCATCGGAAAGCTCAAAACACTCCATCGAAAGGTGTCATCGTGTTAGATGACCATACAGATAAATCAGCGGCACGCCAACAGATCATCGCCATTGTTCTGATGACTGTCCTTGTTTTTTTCTGGTTCCAATTCTTTATGCCCCTTACGCCTCCTGTCGAGGAAGCGCCTCCTCCTGCTGAGACGGAAGAACCGGAAGTTGCGGAAAGGGATCGACCGGAACCGCCCCTTGATCCTGTCGAGGAGGTGGTCTCGGAAGCATGGCCCGAATTGCCGCCTGTTGCTGATCCCCGGGATCCCGAAGAGGATGCCGTTGTTATTGAAAACGAGGATCTCCGCCTTGTATTCACCCGGATAGGGGGCCGGTTGCGCGAGGCCCATTTAAAACTGCGGCATCATGGCGAATCTGAAGTCCAGTTAGTCCCTCAGCCCATTGCCGATAACGAATTCGTTCCGGATTCCGAAGTGGTTTTCCCGCTAGGGTTGACCTTCACTGACGAGGATCTTGGAGATGCCCTCGACCGTCGGCGATTCGATGCCTCCCTATCTGACGACGGGCGAGCGGTTGTGTTCTCACTCGAGATTCCCGAGACGGCGTTGGTCGAGAAACGATTTGCCCTCGAGGAAACCCAACCGGTGGTGCATACGTCGGTGAGCTACCGGAACCTCAGCGACCAGGAAGTCCGTTTAGGCCGAGATTTTACCCCTGCCTATAAGCTGACCTGGGCTCCCGATATCGCTGCGCCGGAAGACGGTCAGATGGGTGTCCGTAAATCGGTTATATGGCGACAGGACGGACAGAACACCTCCAACCGGGCCGATCGATTGAATCGGCAGCCCACGCAAGCCACCGACATCGATTGGGTTGCTTTGCGAACGGCCTATTTCGTGGTCGGTATGAAGCCGACGTTTGACGCCCCCACCGCTTTTGCCCAAAGTTTGGGCAATGAGAAACTGCGGTTTGGCGTAGCGGCGCCGCGGATGACATTGGCTCCAAACGAAGCGGATACCCGTGAGTTTCAGGTGTATATCGGACCAAGCCACCGGGGCATGATGGCAGCCGCCTGGGAAACCTTGCCCACTGTACAACGGTTTTTCGAATCGTTCGATCTCATGGACCGGTTCGCCAAATTGTTGTTGGGACTGTTGAACTGGTTCTATGGCATCATCCCCAACTACGGCGTGGCCATCATCTTGTTGACCATCCTGGTTCGAGGCGGCATGTTCCCGCTTACCTTCAAGAGCATGAAGAGCATGAAAAGGATGCAGTCGCTGGCCCCGGAGATGCAGGCGCTGAAGGAGAAATACGGCGAAGACCAGCAAGAACTAAACAAGAAGATGATGGAGCTGTATCGCGAGCGGGGCGCCAATCCTTTTGGCAGTTGTTTGCCGCTCCTGTTGCAGATGCCTATCTTCATCGCCTTGTACCGGATGCTCTGGAGCGCGTACGAATTGCGGGGTGCGCCGTTTACGCTCCTCCGGTTTGGCGATTATCATTGGATCAGCGATCTTTCGCAGCCGGACCGTCTGATTCATCTGCCATTTATGGCCGATGTGCCTCTCCTCGGGCAGATGTTCGAATACCTCAACATCTTGCCACTTCTAGGGGCTCTGGCCATTCTGGCAAGTCAAAAACTGATGCCTACGTCACCCGTACAGAACGACCAACAGAAGCTCATCATGAATATCATGCCCATCTTCATGGCCTTTCTGTTTTATCGAATGGCGGCCGGGTTGAACCTCTATATTTTGGTGAGCACGGTCTTGGGTATCCTGCAGAACAAACTGGTTCATCTTTCCCCTGAAGAGGCCGCGGCTCCTCCGAAGAAGTCGCCCAAGAAAAAGCGGAACTTCTACGCAGCCGCCCAAGAGAAAAAACGGCGTATGGCCAAAGAAAGCAAATCAGCAAAAAAACGTCTCCCCGGCTAGGGCGATATGGTCCCGGCGTTTCCAGCCAGCATCAGCGCGCCGCCCGCATGCGCGCACGAGCAACGCCGGCATGCGGATGTGGGAATCCGCAGCTACCCTAGAGCTTGGGGACAAATCCCCTGAACAAGGGGTTGGAGGATAACACGCAATGCGATCTGTGGTAACTACCGCCAAGACGCGCGAGGAGGCCATCGAAGCGGCCCTTCGCCAGCTTGGCGTCGAACGGCACGAAGTGGCCGTGGAAATTTTGGACGAGGGTAGCCGGGGCTTCCTCGGCATTGGTTCGAGGGATGTTGAGATCCGCGTTACGGCCGAGCATCTTCCCGACGAAGAACCTGAGACCAAGCCCGTACAAACCGAGTCTCGCGGGCGCGGCTCCCGCCGAGACGAGGGTAAGGAACGTCGGGAACGACGCACTCGTAACGAAAAAGGCTCAGGCGAATCGGATTCGCGGTCGGCCCAAACCGAGCAGCGTTCGCGGCAGAGCAATAACCGGAACCAACAGCGTTCTCGGCGTTCCGACAAAAAGGAAGGAGACGGGACGCAGGAACGGCAGAAAAACGACCGCAAACAATCTGATCGCCGTCCCCAACAGGCCCGAAATCAAGACCGAGATTCCACCAAGACAACGCCAGTGGGCGACGAAGAAACGCAACGTGAAAACGGCGCCCCACGGTCTGACGAGAAGTCACAAAGCCGCAAACCCCCTTCACCATTAACGCCAGGTGAGGTCACTGCAACATCGGCGTTGCTCGATGATATGATCCGGCTGATGGGGATCGAAGCGACAGTGGTCAGTCGTACTTCCGACAACGGCGAAACGGTTCTGAGCGTTGAGTCCCCCGATTCCGCCATCCTAATCGGTCGCAAAGGCCGTAATCTGCAGGCCGTGCAATACCTGATCAACCGAATGGTGCGTAACGGTGAAAACCAACCAGAGGCCGATCGTATTGTTGTCGACATCGAAGGATATCTCGAACGTCGCAAGGCCAGTCTGGAAGAGATGGCGCAACGACTCGCCCAAAAGGCCAAGGAATCGGGCCGTCGCATTCGCGTGAAGCCCATGAGCCCGCAAGAGCGACGGGTTATCCACATGACCTTGCAGGATGATCCGGACGTTCGGACCTTTAGCGTGGGCGATACGCAGGTCAAGTGCCTTATCATCGCCCCCAAAGACGAGAAACAACCGCCCAAGCGACGGAGCGGCGGAGGGCGACGCGGCGGCCGTGGACGGTCCAATCCGCGGTCCTCGGAAACCGCTGATGTCTCCTCGACGCAATCAGCCGATGACGGTGTCGGTACCTGACGAAACCATAGCCGCCATTGCAACTGCGCCGGGCGAAGGGGCCATCGGCATTGTCCGGCTAAGCGGTTCGGAGGCCGTGGCCATCGTCCATGGATTGTTTGTTTCCTCAGGCGGATACGATATACGCGTATCCAAGCGGCGGGTTTATCATGGCCTCATCCGTTCTTCCGAAAAGGGCAACCTGGACGAAGTCTTAGTCCAGGTCATGCGGGCGCCCCACAGCTATACCCGCGAAGACGTGGTCGAGATCAACGGCCATGGCGGCCCCGGACCCTTGCAGGCTATTCTTGAATGCGTATTTGAGCAAGGCGCACGACCGGCCCAACCGGGCGAATTTACGCGCCGCGCCTTTCTGAACGGCCGGATTGATCTGGTCCAGGCCGAGGCCGTCATTGATCGCATCCGCGCACAGACCCATGCCGCCTTGCGGGCCGCCGCCGATTCCGCTTCGGGCCACTTGTCGCGCACGCTTCACCAGCTCGCTCATACCTTGGCCGATGCCCTCGCCCAGGTTGAGGCCGCGGTAGATTTTCCCGAAGAGGACCTGCCCGAGTTGGTCAACGATGCCTTGCAGGCCAGTCTGATAGATGCCCGCAGAGTGATGGACGAATTGCTGGCTTCAGCCGAAACGGGTCGTTTGCTGCGGGAAGGCGCCCGGGTGGCCATTGCCGGCCGCCCCAATGTGGGTAAGTCGAGCCTCTTCAACGCCCTGCTCCGCGATGCCCGGGCCATTGTCACCGCCCACCCCGGAACTACTCGGGATCTTATCGAAGAGGTCATCACCGTAGGCGGCATTCCGGTTCGGCTTATCGACACGGCGGGCCTGCGAGCCACGGAAGACGAGATTGAGCAACTGGGCATCGATGCCGCTCATGGCGCGTTGCGCAACGCCGATGCGGTGTTATTCGTCATTGACGGCTCCGAACCGGTTCATGATGCCGATCGTATTTTGGCCGAGGACCTGGCTCCGCTAGAGATCCCTGTGTTGATGGTGCGCAACAAAGTGGATCTTGACGATGCGCCGAGCCCTTCCTGGAGCGATTGGTTTGCCTCCATCGTGCCCGTATCGGCCCAGACCGGCGAGGGGCTTACTGTTCTGGAAGACCGCTTGGCCGAGGTGCTGGCCGGTGGCGCGTCCCGATCCGATGCCTATGGCATAGTAAACCGCGCCCATCAACGGGACAGCCTACGCCGCGCCGCAACGGCGCTTGATCGGGTGCTCTCCAACTACCAGGCCTCGCCCGAATTCCTCAGCATCGATCTTCGTGACGCCCTTCGCGCCCTGGGCGAGATCACGGGTGAGACCACTTCCGAGGATGTCCTCGACCGGATATTCAGTTCCTTCTGTATCGGCAAGTAAGCCATCAATATGGTTCACACCCCGGTGGGCTTGGCGGGACCGCCCACCCGTAGGTCTCTGCCGCCAAGCGCGTCATGGGGAAGAAACTGGTGTTGTTGGCGTCCGAATACTCGACGAACCGTACGTGCCCATCCATGTGCAGGATGTTCCCGCCCAAGGGGCGTCGGTGGGAGAAGTGCTCCGCAATTGGTGAAACCCTGTCCCACATCATGGGAATCGCGGCCTGTCCAATGGGACCGGTCCGCCTTCGCGAGCCGTTCTGCGGAACCGGCAAGCGGATCATATCGGGCGTATGGATCAGCTCGGGGTTTTCCTGCAAGGCGAAAAACAAAGCCAACGCCTGTTCGTTGTTGAGCATCGTGAACCCGCTATATGTGTAGAACAGCGGCGTCACGCATTGGGGCAGCATTTGTTCCGTGTCGCGACCGTGGAAGGTGCGTTCATGGGCCAATGGGCTACCCGGACAGATGAACAGGTTTAGGTCGTTTACGTAATTGGGGTATACGGCCCGCATATCCATCATCCAGTGATTGGGGCGGGGATCCCGAGGCGGGTAATGCCCGCCGCGGTTTTCACTGGAGTACATCTTCGCGACCAACCCCAGCTGCTTGAGATTGTTGGCGCACGAAGCCACGTGACGCGAGCTTGCCACATGAACCGCCTGGGGTAGGGCCACAACGAACAAAGCCAAGATCAATGTGCCCGCAGCAGCCATCTCAGGCCCGGTAATGCGGAATGGATGCTTCATTGGACCTCTCCCGGTTGTGCCGCCGTGCTTTTGCTTCGACGGGATCCCATACCCAACACTATCAGTCGGACCACGGCTCCGCCGATGCCCAATCCGATCCAAAGTCGGAACGAAGGTACGTAATACAAAGCAGCTCCGGCAAGGATCGCCCCCGCGATCAATAGCAAGACGGCCGCCGTGCCATGATCCGGGTAAGCCCGTAACGCATGCGCCCATAAACTCATGATGAATATCCCCATCACGATGCTCAATGCTCCGACCACGTACCGGCCTACGGCATGAACGGTTCCGCCATAAACCTGGAGTGATAGGGTCATGGGCGTATCGCTGGGAACTACAATACGGCTGAACGAATGGGCCGTGCCGGTCACCGGCAAGGTGATGGAAATGGGTAGCATCCCCGCGATGGTTCCCGGATCCAACGGCCTTTCCGTTTCGACGGGATCGCCTTGATACCGGTCGCCAGTGCCGCCTGCGATGGAGGCTGCGGGATTGTTGATGTCTGTAATAAAGAACCGTTCGATTCCTTCGCGCAGGGGACCCAGGGTCTCCATCGAGGTTTCCGAGTAGGAAAGGGAGGACGTCCGCCGCCGACGCGCGTCGCGATCAAGATCGCCAGTTGCCCGGTAAATGCCGATCTCTTCCGGTAGATAAACATCCCAGAGCATTTCGTTGATGAGCATATCGGTGCGTGGAGCGGTGAGATCGAGGTCGTCCCATGTTTTCCCCAAAGGGCGCCGTTGTTCGAAGTATATGACGGCAACGGGAAATGAGCCCAATCCACTGCCTTGGGGTCGTGACTGCAACAAGGGCAGCAGCAGGGTATCCGAATCATTCTCCCGCGCGGGTTTGACGGGACGATCGCCTATTTCCGCACCCCAGAGTTCCGCTCCCTCCGGTAGATGGACCCGCAGAAATTGTTGCATGTTGTTCTGAACGTGGAACGTGGCCCGCGATAGGGCGATGCCGCTGGGGGCGATAACCGTGGTCAAGTGGGCCCGATCAATGCCCGCAACCCGTACCGGCGCATCCTCCAGCCGCCGGATGTTCAGAGGGAGCAGATACGGCATACCGGAGTAGCGATAGGCCAACATAATTGGGTTCGATGAAATCGTCTGCACCCGGCTGGGCAGTTCAGATGGATCCATCCGTGTGACGCCCTCGATGACGGGACTGGGCTTGATTTCGACATTGCCTCGTGCAGCGATGCCGATGTTTCCCGTCTCCCGTACGATGTCATCAATGCTCAAGGCCGGCACGGTCACCTCGGTAGCGTCTTTATCGAAGAGGTGTTCGTAATGGATGTCCAAGTCAAACGCCTCAGTCCAAGGCTCGCTCCCACGGACCGTAACAAGCTGTTCATCATTGCTTCGATCCACGTTCCAGCCGATTGCATCGCCTTGGACCTCCAGGATGTTGACATCCCTGGGCAGCCGCATCCGTACCGATTCCGCTGCGCCCCGTAGAACATCAATACGCACCTGAGACCGCAGGCCCAGATGTCCTTCCCCAACAAGCGCCAATGTAGCGGCATCCGAGGCGAGTCGAGGTGGTTCCCTTCGGATGTCGATAGGAAGCAAATACGCGCCGCCGTCGTGTTCATAGGCCAGTAGGATCGGACTAGCAGATGCCCCTCGAATATCACTTGGCAGATCGGCCGTGTCGATGGCCGTTACCCCTTGGATGACCGGCCCTGGTTCGAGTTCGATGTTGTCCTGGGCGGCGACTCCGACAAACCCTGTTTCGCGTACCACATCCTCGACTATCAGATACGGGATTGTCGCTGTGGGGGCCCGTTCATCCAGGGGAATCTCACCTTCAATGGCCAAGGATACCGTGTCGAACCAAGGTCGGCTGCCGCGCACCGTCAGGATCTGATCCCCGTCCTTGCGCTCAACTTCCCAAGCGATATCCGCTCCCGTTACCTGCATCACGTTGACGTTGCGTGGCAAGCGTATGCGTAGGGAATCCGTAGCGCCCCGCAGGACATCGATACGTGCAACCGAACGGATATGAAGAAGCTCCGCGGATACCGTGGCCAATGTAGCGGTCTGTGCGCTCAACTGAGCGGGTTCATCGGGCGCTGCCGCCCGAGCCCGTCGTGTCCATGATACCTCGACTCGGCTGGTTGGCAGGAATGCCATCTCCGCCTGCAACGAATCTCCAACCGCCGTCTGCGTGACACCGGCGGCACGGGGCGCTTCAACCGTTGCCTCGGGATAAGGCAGTCGGAGGTTCATTTTGGCCAGAGAGGTCGGAGGGATCTGGAATTCGAAAGCCATGACGCCGTCTTCGGTCGTGACAGGCGTTAGAAAGGTCAATTCCACTGTATAGGTCCCGGGGGCGTCTATGGTCAGGGCTTGCCAGGGCGTATCAGGTGCGATATCCGATGGCGGTCGGGCAAATGCCGCCAGCGATACCGGTTTCCCGTCCATCGTACCGCTGATCGGAGCCACGTCACCGCCCAGGATCGGAACGCTCACCCAGCCCTCGGGGTCCCATACTTGAATACGATATTCCGCCTCGATGCGGGCCATATTGCCATCTACAGTCGCATCGAACTGAACCTCCGTCACACCAAAATCCCGCGGCGGCCTGCGCTTGGGCACTTCCTCTTTCTCGAATTGGGCCAACGTCGCCATCAAGTCGCGGAACTCGCTGAAAGACAAATAGATTCGCGCCGACTCCAGGCTTGTGGGGAGTTTTTCGGGAAGGTCGAGTTCTTCCGCCCCTATTGCGCCTCCGAACAAAACCCCCAATGAAATCATCAAAAGCATCCATCGCGCACCCATCATGTACCTCCTTGGAATCTTTGTGGTTTGCTTTTCTCGGTCCCGGTTTTTCCATCCTCTACTTGCTACTACGATGGAAATCGCCAAAGGTTCATTTTGGGAATGGGGGCCCAAAGAAAACGCCGGCGCAACTGCATGTGCGCCGGCGTCCACATTCCGGATGGGAGCGGAGTCTAGAATAGGCCAGTGATGCGGCCTTTCTCGTCGATATCGATCTTCTCCGCGCCGGGTGTTGCCGGCAGGCCCGGCATGCGCATGATATTGCCGCAGATGGGTACGAGGAACCCTGCGCCGATGGACGCACGGATCTCGCGAATGGGCACAGTGAAATCCGACGGACGACCTTTGAGCGTGGCATCGTGTGACAAGGAGAGGGGCGTTTTGGCCATGCAGATGGGCAAGTCGGAGAATCCGTGGGTATTCAGCCAGCCCAGTTGCTTCCGGGCCTGTGGTTCGTACGTCACGCCATCCGCTCCGTACAATGTCTTCGCAACGATCTGGATCTTCTCGTCGATGGACACGTCATCTGGATACAAGAGGCGGAAGTCATTCGGTTTTTCGGCCACCTCGGCGACTTTCTGCGCCAGTTCCGCTCCGCCCGGGCCGCCCTTTGCATGGACCTCGCTGACCACGGCGGCGGCGGCTCCGGCTTCCAGGGCCAGTTTCTGCGCCAATTTGAGTTCATTTGTCGTATCGGTGGGGAACCGGTTTATGGCCACGACTACGTCGCAGCCGAAAGCTCGGACGTTTTCGATGTGCTTGGCGAGATTGCACGCACCCGAACGGATGGCATCGAGGTCCTCTTGTACCAGAGCATCGTCCAGCGGTTTTCCGGGTTTAACGGTGAATCGTCCACTGTGGACCTTCAATGCCCGGACGGTGGCCACAAGGACGACCGCGTCAGGCTTCAGACCGCTGAAACGGCATTTGATATTGGCGAATTTTTCAAAGCCCATGTCCGCGCCGAAGCCGGCTTCGGTCACCACAAAATCGCCCAGGGCCAGCCCGATGCGATCAGCCAGGATCGAACTGTTTCCGTGGGCAATATTGGCGAACGGTCCCGTGTGAATAAAGGCCGGAGTATGTTCAATGGTCTGCATGAGCGTCGGCATGAGGGCGTCTTTCAACACTACCGCCATGGCTCCGGCGCCTTTCAGGTCCTCGGCCGTTACCGGCTCGCCGCCGCGATTGGGGCCGATTACTATTTGGCCCAGTTTTTTCCGCATATCACCGAGGTTGTTCGCCAACGCCAGGATTGCCATCAACTCGCTGGCCACGGTGATATCAAAGCCGGTCTCGCGGGGAACGCCGTTGACCCGGCCTCCCAAACCGACGATAACGTTGCGCAACGCCCGATCCGACACGTCGACCACCCGCCGCCATTCCACTTCGTGGGGCGAGATATCGAGGGGATTGCCCTGGTGCAGGTGATTGTCGATCATGGCGGCGAGCAGGTTATGGGCGATCTCGACGGCATGAATGTCGCCCGTCAGATGCAAGTTGATCTGTTCCATGGGAACAACCTGGGAGTGCCCCCCGCCGGCTGCGCCGCCTTTGATGCCGAACACCGGACCCATCGAGGGTTGGCGGATACAGATGATCCCTTTCTTACCGATGGTGTTCAATGCTTGGCCCAGGCCAACGGTGGTAAGGGTTTTCCCCTCGCCCAGAGGAGTGGGAGTCATGGCGGTGACCACCACGTATTTCCCGCGAGGCCGGTCGGCGAGCCGTTCGAGTATGCCGAGATCCACCTTCGCCCGGTATTTCCCATAGGGAAACAGCTCCTCGTCGAGTATGCCGAGTTCATCGGCAATCGCGGTGATCGGTTTTAGTTCGGTATGTTGGGCAATTTCGAGGTCGCTACGCATGGGTCTCCTTCCCGGTGTTCCATTGGTTTAACGTGCTAAAGCATTTTGAGAAGCCCGGCTGAAGCCGGCTTTCGATGGTTCAATTCCGCTTACACCCTGGCTGAAGCCAGGTGCTAAGGGTGAGCCGGCTGAAGCCGGCTAATGGTTCAATATTTCCGTTTTTCCCCTGAGCCCATTTCAAAATAGAAACAGGCCATTGTTACTCCTTCGTCTGTTCTGTTGTCTGGCCCCAGCTGATATGCTGCCTATATGCATACCCGCATGCCTTGTAGTCGATGCCAGCCTTTTAACGAACCACGGGACCTAGTTATATTGGCCCAATGAAACGCAACAAGCGATGCATTCGGCTTGAGCCGGCTAATGGTCTAATATTTCCGTTTTTCCCCTGAGTCCATTGCCAATGAAAAACAGGCTAATGCTACCCTTCCGTTTGTTCTGGTGTCTGGCCTCAGCTGATATGCTGCCTATATGCATACCCGCATGCCTTGTAGTCGATGCCAGTTTTGAGTAAATCCATGGCTTCGCGTTTTCCTATCCCGTGTTCTTTTCCCCTGCAGTCGGCTTTAGCCGACTCCCCTTAGCACCCGGCTTCAGCCGGGGTGTAACGAGGTCGGAGGAGAACGGGAGCCGGCTTTAGCCGGACTTCTCGAACGGCTTCAGCGTGTGGTATAAACCAATAGGCTGTTCCTCAATCGGCATGCACCGAACAGCTCCTCCATGGCATGATGATAGGGGATATGCCGATAGGGGTCAAACGAGACCGGCAAAACGCAATAGCCAAAATGAGGGAACGAACAATCCATGACCACTACCGAAGCCACCATAACGGGCCGGATTTTCGAGATACAACGATTTTCCGTTCACGACGGACCCGGTATTCGAACCACCGTCTTTCTGAAAGGATGCCCGCTCCGCTGTCTTTGGTGCCATAACCCCGAGGGGACGCATCCGGCGGAGAGCCTGGCCTTTTCGTCCAGCCGCTGTATCGGATGCGGCGCCTGTTTTCGGGCTTGTCCACGCGGAGCCCATCGTATCGAAGACGAACGGCACGTAATTGACCGCGGCCGTTGTATCGTCTGCGGATCGTGCGCGGACGAATGCCACGCCGGGGCCCTCGAACGGGTTGGTCGTGATAGCCCTATTGCCGAGATCCTCGACGAGGTCAAGCGGGACCAGGTATTTTATGAAACTTCGGGAGGCGGTTTGACCATCTCCGGCGGCGAGCCCCTGTTTCAGATCGATTTCACCGAGGCACTCCTTCGGGCCGCCAAAATGGAAAATCTACACTGCTGCATCGAAACCTGCGGCCATGCAGAATGGACCGCCTTTGAACGCTTGTTAGAATGGGTTGATCTGTTTCTGTTCGACGTTAAGGAAACCGACCCCATCCGCCATCGGCAATATACCGGCGTAGACAACGGCCGTATCCTGGCGAATCTGCGCAAACTCCATGAACGAGGCGCGACGATACGGCTTCGTTGCCCCATCGTGCCCGGCTACAACGACCGACCGGACCATTTCGAGTCCATTGCCCGCATCGCCCTTTCGCTCCC
>PWNM01000028.1 GCA_003557825.1 Candidatus Hydrogenedentota bacterium
ATGGGTCCGCATTCGGCCCGTCGCGAATCCCGGATACCGGTTCGTGCGATGGGATGCGAACGAGGACGTGCAAGGCGTAGTATGGATCCGCTGGCCGGGGTCCTGGTGGCCTGTGCCAGTAGACGTCAATATCAAGGACCTCGAATTCGAAGAAGTCGCTGTATGCATGGAAAACGACACGATCATCACCGCCGTGTTCGAGTGGGACCCCATTAAAGTCGTCCAGTTGGCCCAAGGCGACCTTCCAGAGCGGGAAATCAAGGAAGAAGATGACCCCGACACGCCCGATATCCGCGAAGACGTGGCAACCATAAGCGACGCCCCGGCGATGCCCCAATTGCGGATTAGCCTCAACGGCGGACGACCAGACGTTGAAGTCCAGTGGCGGCTCGAAGTTGCGCATGAGTGGACCCGGCGAATTAACAGCCCACCGGACAGAGCCGTCGAAGAAACGGTTCCTGTGCAGAATACCAATCTGCAGTCCGAGACTCTCACGACAACAATGTACTTCCCCAAGACGGAAGTGACCGAAGAAGGTGAAGAAGGGGAGGAGCCTACAATAACTCATATGTACAATGAACCTACATTTACTGCCCCGTTGCAGTCCTCACAGCCGTGGACGCCCGAATTTGACGGTTTCATCGTCGGCGGAGAGGTGACTGTCTATGTGAAGTTCTGCAATCAAGGAGAAGAGGACAATCCAATAACATCAACATTCAGAATATGGGCTGTCAACCCGGCAGAGAATGTCGTCACGAACTACATTCGCGCAAATAGCAACCTATGGTATGCTCCGTATGTGGCTATGGCTGAATCGAATGCTATTCATGTGAACGTGAATTCGCAAGAATTGAATGCCGGTACTCCTTTGCAAAACAGACGTGTTTGCGGAGGATCCGATGGCGGCACAGGCGTGATGCAGCTCACGAACCCGGCTCCTGCGTACCCCAACCAGGTATGGTCCTGGAAGGCAAATGTCCACAGAGGACTTTCGTGTATGGCTGGCCATGTCACAGTTGCAATGGACTGGATGAGTGAGGACAGAGACCAACGAGGGCAAGCCCTCGGCGAAACTGGGTATGAGGATTATGACGACGAAGGCATCGTCATAAAGAATGAGAATCACATTGAACCAAACTCCGGGAAGCCAGTGCCAAGTGTGACAGAGGGAACGGTGGCTTTTGGCGATAGCGAAGACGACGATTACCCACCTGAGGATGCCGTGGCGATCAAGTTATACAATGGCGCCTCACGACCAAACGACGATCATCCTGTGGCTGAAGGCAGAGAATTTATGCCAGGAGGGGGGCACTATTGGTCGTGGAAGAATCAGCAAATAGTGATCGTAGAGGATGAGGTGATTGTAAGTGAGCCGGGCTATTGGGTTCGGTGTGAATACAACAACAATGGCCATAATTATGTTGCGACGGTCTGTGGTTTTATGCCGCAGGATGACTGACAGAGAGGTTAATGCTCATGAAAAACCGCGCTTCTTTAATACTAAGAGAGACTTCTATCTTGCTTGCACTAGCTGTGCTCTTCGGCGCTATGCCAGCTCGAGCCGAAAACACGCCTGACGCCCCGCACAGCGAGGAAATTGTCCGGCTGTGGGCGGTGTGTCCTAACGCGCGGGGGTACGTGATTGACTGGGCTCATGGCGTCTATCTGCTCGCTGGTGTGCGGAATGGCCGGATCCCGAAGATCCACAGCCATGAAATCAAGCGGGCCTTCCCCTTGGAGCAATGGGCGGATTGGGTTGGCAACGTGTCCGCCTCGCAGCACGTCGTGCTGATAGGGGCATGGGATCATACGTTTCGGTTTTACTACACAGTCATTGACAAACACGACCCCTTGGATTTCCGGGTTGGGCCGCGCGCTCGAACCATGTACGACTTCTGGGGAGTGATCGACGGAGAGTTTCGAATCATCTCTCTTGGAAACCCGGAGGCCAAGCAGCCAGGCGACCCGCTGACCGTGCGAGTCTTCGACCCTGAAACGCTCACTGTCAGCGAACCGGGCAGGGAAGCTTGGCAGCATATTCTTCGTGAGGACTCCGTGAGGTTCGTTCAAGGGCGTTTGGTATTCAGTCGTCGCTTCGACGGCGAGTTATGTCTCTCTGTTCCGATTCCCGAAGAATTCCACATTGAAGGGAAGGGATTCGGCCTCTATTGGAATGACCGCCATCACGCATTGCTGCGAACCTCCAGACCTGCGAATGCGGACGGCATAACGCTCTTGCTTATCGCTAAGGACAACGGGCAGGTGCGGCGCTATGACATGGATTCTCGTCCTGCTGGCTTTCGCGTGAGTTGGCCATGGGTGTTGTGTGGCTACGTCGATGAGAGAATGACAGGCACGACGGCGCACGAGAGCTTTGTCTCCAATCCACTGGCGCCCTATTGGCGGGTATTGAATCTTGAGAATGGGAATTGGGGTCATTTCTCCTTCGAGGTTCGATGTCAGAACACTGGCCTGGACATCAGTGACGACATACTTTTCTGGCGCAAAGATGAAGAGCTATGGGCAGTTGATTTGCGTGAGGCAGTCGAGGAGGGAACCACGCAGCCGCAACTGGTCTGGCAAGATCCTCTCGTTCCGCATATCGTGGCCCTGTTTTATGCACAAGACGATAATGAGCCGGAATCCAATGAGAAGCAGCACGCAGACATGCCCTCCGAAGGGCAAAAGATTCACGATGGTACAGAGGATTAACCGGAGGTGCGGGCGCCGCACCTAGAACGCACTTTCGTGTACGGAAGCCGCGCCTTCGGTCATTTTTGCATTGCGGAAATGGTCAGCAGAGCAGATCAGAGGCACGCGGGTGGGAGATTATTGCTATGAGATGGAACACACAAGCTTTGTTTTTTGGAGCGATTATTGCTCTATGTGGGATGATGCCGGTCCACGCCTCGCGCATCCCCGAGACGCCGGCTGGGGGGACGGAGCCGGGGGTGCATGAGATCTACAACAGCCGGTATGGCACGGCGTACGCCTCGCCGACGGAACTGGATGTCATGCGCGTGCACGACATGGATTTCTTCGCCGTGCCCGAGGGCCATTACGTCTATGCGCAGGGTATCGGCCATTACGCCAACGACAGCGGCGGTTTCGGGTGGTACTGGCCCATTCTTCCGGACGGCGGCCTTGCCCACGCCATTTTGTTTACCGTTACCGGCCCGCAGGCGGGCGACCTAACCATAAACGGCGAGTACACCGCTACCTTCACCCCGCCGGACAAGTTCGGGCTTTACCTGCGCCGCCCCGACGGGACGCGGTACTACTCCGAACCTCACCGCAACCCCAACAACGCCGACCAGCTCGTCGTCTACGCCACCCCGACCGACGAAAACACCTACCTCATCTGCTGGGAAGACCGCGACGGCCCCTCCTCCGACTACGACTACAACGACCTTGTGCTCGAGATAACCTTCGTCCCCACGCCCTAGAATTGACCTGGCCGGGGCAACTTTGGTTTGCGGATATGGTTTTTTCTGGCGGCCCGTCGCCATTATCGCGACACCATGATGCAAAAAGGGGGGGCGGAGCCTGTTGCGGGAGTGCCGCCCCCTTTTGCTCGCGTTCTGCCTTCATGCGATGTGGAGGAAAGCGCCGGTGAAGGCGACTTTGCCCAGCAGGAGCGCGTGGGCGAGTTGTTCGTCGGTGTAGGTGGTGTTGTGGTGGGCAACGTCGAGGATGGCGTTGCCGCGGAGGTGTTTCATCGCGTACATGGTGAGCAGGAGGTTGCGCAGCATGGGCTGGTCTTCAAGCAGCGGCAAACGCTCGGATTTGGGCGGCATCGCGTTGATGCGCACGAACCG
>PWNM01000621.1 GCA_003557825.1 Candidatus Hydrogenedentota bacterium
AATGCGTCGTAGAGGACCACATCGGCCTGTTCCAGGCATTCCTTTCCCCGCAGCGTGAGGAGGCCCGGATCGCCGGGACCGGCGCCGACCAAGTATACGATGCCGGAAGGACTATCCATGGGGTTCTCCAATCAGTTCCGCTGCGCCTTGCTCAAGGAGCCGCTCCGCTGTCTCGCGGCCGATGCCTTCGGCATCCGATACAGCTCCTACGGCGGATACATCAATTCGTCCGGCGCCATCTTGACTACAAACACATGCGCGGAGGGTGAGCACTTCCGTCTTGACCTGGCCCAATGCACCCAACGGCGTGGAGCATCCTGCGCCGAGAATGGACAGGCAGACCCGTTCAGCAATGACTGCTGCTCCGGTGAGACGGTCGTTGATGGCGGAGGCCGCATTGAACGCGATGGTATCATCCCTTCGAATCTCAATGGCCAATGCGCCCTGTCCCGGCGCGGGAAGCATCACATCGGCAGGGAGTAACTCGGTGATTACCTCGGCCCGATTCAGACGTTCCAGGCCGGCCGCTGCAAGAATGGCTGCATCAACTGCACCCTCTGAAACCCGTAATAAGCGGGTGTCCACATTACCCCGTAACGGAACAATCTCGAGATCAGGACGATAGGCCCGAAGCATGGCGGCTCGACGAATGCTGGATGTACCGATACGCGCCCCATGAGGCAAGGCATCCAAACTCGTCCAACGCTCAGAGATAAGCGCATCATAGGGGGTAACACGTTCCGGTATAGCGGCGATACTTAGCCCTTCGGGCAGCCGTGTGGGAAGGTCCTTGAGGCTATGAACGGCCATATCAATAGCCCCATCGAGCAGGGCGGTTTCGAGTTCCTTTACGAAAACGCCTTCTCCTCCGAAGGACTGGAGCGCAGCATCGCGCCGCTGGTCGCCTGTGGTCTGTATAACCTCGATTCGAGTGCGAATGTCGGGACAGGCCCCCTCGAGTTGCTCGGCAACCCGCCGCGACTGAATCATTGCCAGCCGACTGCCCCGCGATCCTATAACTACCATCGTGCTCACGTTTGTTCGTCCTTATGTATTTCTTTAATCAGGGTATCCAGCCATTGATCGCGTTCTTCGAGAGCCGTTTTGGCAAACGCGGCATATCCTTCGGGCGACGCCAACCAGGTCGCCAGACGTTTCCGGGTATCCGTATCGTTCACGCAGGACTGGGCACGTTGGCGCGCTATCCCGAGAAAAGCGACATACTCGGCGAAATCTGGAGGCAACCATTCCTCGAGTTCCCGACGAATACGCCGCGATAGGGCCGGAGCCGAGCCACCCGAAGCGACGAGCAGCATGAAATCCCCCCGTTCGATGGCTGCCGGTACGATGAAATCCCCTACCTGAGGCTGATCAACGACACAACAAAGGATATCACGGGCAGCGCAAGCCCGGGCAACGTCCCGATTGACATCTGGGCAATCGGTCGCCGCAATCACCAGAAACATCATTTCTACATCGGCCGACGCAAAGGGCCGTTTGTGAAGGATAACGCCTTCTAGTTCGTCAAACGTTTCATCAATGGCCGGAGCAACCACCGCCAATGACGCGCCTGCGTGATGAAGATTACGTGCTTTTGCCAGCGCGACAGCACCGCCGCCGACTACCAAGCAGGGCCGTTGTTCGATTTTTATACATACAGGATACCATCGCATGGCAGCAAACCCTGTCTCCCGTTGAATTGAGCGGTCCTGAGCGGGATTATCCGCCTATGTCCCTAGTTTTTGGGAAAGCATACGTAGCATAGCTACTCAGGCGCAACGTTCTAATATTCCGGAATCACGGTTGTACCGAGGGTGTTACCTGCAGTAAACTCTGTTTGATAAACCTGAAGCGGGGAATCATGCATGTCGCACGAAGCAGAAGCAGAAAACCGGAAGCGCCGAAAAACAAGCCCATCCGTCGAGCAGTATGTCGAGAGCATCGCGCAGCTCCTTAAGCAAGACCGGGTCACGAATGTTAGTGACATCGCGGACGCCTGCGGGGTAAGCCGTCCAGCCGCGTCTCGTTCCGTACGCGAACTGGTTGAAAAAGGGTTGGCCGAACACAAAGCCTACGGGTATGTGACCCTGACCCCCGAAGGCCAGGCGCTGGCCGAACGCCTGTTCGCTCGTCATGAGATCCTGCGCAGATTTATCGAGGAAGTGCTCCAGTTTGATAGCGATTTCGCTGATTTGGAGGCGTGCCGCCTCGAGCATGTGCTTGAAGACACATTGGTGAACCGCATAGAAAAACTATCGGGTTTTCTTCTCGACTCCCCTGCCCTCTCCGCTAGATGGCGCAAAGCGCTCAAAAAAGGACTCGGCAATCCCTGACTCCATATAAGCCAAGTCTACCCGGCGGATTCTCCGAGGTCATGGAAATAAGCGCGAATATCCTGCACATCTTGTTCAATCTGAGCAACTAGCGCATCGTGGCTCGGGAACTTTCGCTCGGGGCGAAGCCGCCTGTGAAATACCAGCTCGATGGTTCGCGAGACGATTTCCTCTAAAAAATCAAAGACATAGGCCTCGATAGTAATGTCTTCATGGCGGATGGTGGGCGCAATCCCGATATTAACGGCGGCGGGATAGACCCGATTGTCCAGGATGACCTGCGCGGCATAGACCCCATGGGCGGGTGTTGCGCTGTGATGGGGCCTGATGTTGGCCGTGGGGAAGCCCAGCTTTCGACCAATTCCACGACCGCGCACCACTTCTCCGATCATCGAGTATTTTCGTCCCAATAAGGTCTCGGCGCCTTCAAGATCGCCCTCGAGGATCCGCTCGCGGATGGCCGTACTGCTCACTCGCTCGCCCGCAATAAGTAGCGGATCGACCCGAGAGACACTCAAGTCATACTTTGATGCGGCACGCACCAAATAGTCATAATCGCCGCGGGCCTCTTTGCCAAATCGAAAATCATGGCCCACAACCATAGCCCGCGCGCCACAACGGTTGATCACGAAATCCTCGAGAAAGGTCTCAGGGGAAAGGTTCGCGGCGTCGGCATTGAATACCAGCACAAACACGGCTTCGATGCCGGCCTCGGCGAAGAGCTCGAGCTTTTTTGCATGGCTCGTAAGCAAATTGGGCGCATGATCCGGCGAGAAATACTCGCGTGGATGGGGACGCATGGTTAATACAGCAGGAATACCATCCACACGGCGCGCTTCGGCGATGACTTGGTCCAAGATACGCCGGTGGCCGCGATGGATCCCGTCAAAACTGCCCACCGTGAGGGCCACATTTCCCAGATCCGGCTTCGCATTACGGATATCATCGACGATGATCATCGGGCGTCCGGACAAACCAGGCGTTTCGGGCAAATCTGCTGACCGGGTTGGACATCGGCGATGGCAAGCAATTCACCGGAGCTTGATTTCACCTGAACCCATCCCTCCCGCACAGGGCAATCCGCCATGAGTTCGTTTCGGTCTACTGCGCCGCCGTTGACGAATACCCGTCGCGCGGCATCTACGATCCGAACCTCGGGCAGGTCCAGCGCTTCTCCCATGGGCGTAAGTCGCGCTTCAACATCATCGCGATCGGCCAAGGCGTCGAGAATCACAGCCGATTCGATGCCATGGCGGCCGACCGCCGTGCGCCGCAAGGAGGCCAGCACCGCCCCGCATCCCAGATCCTGACCTACATCATGGCAAAGGGCCCTGGCATACGTACCGCTTGAGCACCGAACGATGAAGCAGGCGTCCGGCGGTGTGAATTCCTGCACGGAGAACTCATAGACCGTGACCGGTCGGGGCGGTCGCTCGATAATCTCGCCCTTGCGAGCCCGTTCGTAGAGGCGTTTGCCTTCGAT
>PWNM01000366.1 GCA_003557825.1 Candidatus Hydrogenedentota bacterium
ATCAACGGGACGCCCTTGCCGAACTCTTGAAGGGAGGCCAACCCGAGACAGTGCGGTTGGTGCTCTGTTTTCCCATTTGGCAGCATCACGTCGAGTGGTTTCTAGAACACACGGGCAGTTGTCATTATCTCTTTCCCGGTATTCTGGGCGTCTACAGGGAGGAAACCATCGAGTTCAAGAACGGCCGTTCCCAATTGTGTCCGTTGGGCAAGGCATCGCAAGTGGAAACGGAGACCCTGGCCACCGTACTGACCCAGGCCGGGTTGCCGTCGAAGGTTAAGCCGAACCTGTTTGACCGGTTTCAGGTGATCATGGCCATGGGATTTCCATTCCTGCTGGCCCTGGCGGCGCGGGAAAGCGATTATGACAAAGCCGTCCGCGACCGTGCGCTGCTGCGCCATGCCTTTGCGGCGCAAAAAGAGTGCCTTGCCATACTCAAAGCGGGCGGCATACCAACCGGCGCGGCGGGGGTATTCATACCGTTGCTGCCTTCGGGGCTGATGGCCTTCGGTGCAGGATTGTCCCGTTTTGTGGTCCGGGGATTCATCCGCGACATGTTCGAGATCCATTTCAAAAAGGTCGAGGGCCAGACCTATGCCGCCTTGAACGAGCTGCGCGCCTGGGCGCCGGTGCAATCGGTAGAACATCCCCATCTCGATGCATTGCTCGACGAAGCCGAGCGGGCGGGGGTGGCATGACGGACGCGGTCGCAAAACCCGAATCCGTGTATCACCATCCGCGGTATTACGAGGCCGCCTTCTCCTTTCGCGACATCGAGCAGGAAGCGGCGGTTATCGATGAGTTGATTCGACGCTATGTGGGCGGTCCAGCCACGCGGGTCCTCGAAATCGCCTGCGGCCATGGTCCGCACATTGCGGCCCTTGCCAAGCGAGGCTATGCCTACACGGGGCTCGATTGCGATCCGGGCATGCTCGATTACGCGCGCGATCGTGCGCTGGCCGAGGGCGTTCATGCGCAATTCATCGAAGCGGACCTGTGTCGGTTTGCCTTGCCCGATCCGGTTGACGCGGCCTTTGTCTTAATCGGATCGCTCTATGTGACCAGCACGGCCGAACTCGACACCCATTTCGACAGCATGGCACGCGCGATCCGGCCCGGCGGTATCTATATCCTGGACCGCTGCATTGATTTCATGCCCGCAGTGGACATCATCGAGACGTGGGAAGAAGACTATCAAGGTATTCATGTCGAAGTGAGCTATCTTTCCGAAAGCGTCAATCGGATCGAGCAGACATACCGAGAGACCTTGACCGTCAAGGCCGTTGCCGAAGGTGAAACGCCGGTGACCCTCGAAGAGACGATGCTCAAGCGGGCCATTTACCCCCAGGAGTTCCTGAGCTATCTGGACCGCCGACCGGACTTCGAGTTTGTCGGTTGGTGGAACGATTGGGATCTGTCGCTGCCTATCGACGGCTGTGAGGAGGCCCCACGAGCCGTAACGGTGATTCGACGCATAACTTAGGAGGTCGCCTATGGATAATCCTTCCATCCCCAAGTTCGAGGTCGGCCAAGCGATTACCCATCGCCATTATGCCTACCGCGGCGTGGTGATCGGCATCGACCTGGAATGCAGAGCAAGCGATGAATGGTACCATAATAATCGCACGCAGCCCCGGCGGGACCAGCCGTGGTACAACGTGCTCGATCAGAACGGCCGCGAGCGGTATGTGGCCGAGGAAAACATGCGCGTTGATCCAAGCAACGAGGCCCTTGACAACCCGGTCATTGCCTCCGTGTTCCCGACTTTTGTAAACGGGCGTTACTATCGGCAAGGGCGCAACTAATCCCATGTGAAGTAGGGGGCAGGGGGGAGTATGGTAGTATACTGCTCCGTTTTTCCAAAGGTATTATAGAAGGACACAGATGCACGCCCTTGAAGAAAGTAATATACTCCTTTTCTTGTTGCAGGTGTTTCTGTTGCTGGCAGCGGCCCGCGGGCTGGGATTGCTGCTGGCCCGGTATGGCCAACCGGCCATCACCGCCGAGATCCTGGCCGGTGTAATCCTGGGACCCACGTTGCTGGGCCGGTTCGCCCCGGCTCTGCACGCGCTGCTGTTTCCTCCTGATCCCACCCAGTACATCATGCTCGAATCGGTGGCCTGGGTAGGCATATTGTTTTTCCTCCTTGCCACCGGGCTCGAAACGGATGCCTCCACGGCCTGGCGCCAACGAAACAATGCGCTCGTTGTCTCGCTTAGCGATATCGTCATCCCCATGGCCCTGGCATTTGTGCTGGCCTTGTTTTTGCCCAGCGCCTACATCCCCGAAGGCGGCGGCCGCTTAGTCTTTGCCCTGTTTATCGCGGCGATCATGACCATCAGCGCGTTGCCTGTGACCGCGCGTGCCATGCAGGAGCTCAATATCTACCGTACCGATATTGGACTCATGATCATCTGCGCCCTCACCATCAACGACATTATCGGCTGGGTGATCTTCGCCGTGATTCTCGGCAGCGCTTCCGGCGCAGGGGCAAGCTATCCTCAGATCGCCGGCGTACTCTTCCTAACCTTTGCGTTTCTTTTCCTGGCCTTCACCATCGGACGCGCGGTCACCGATCGGGTATTGCATTGGTTTCACCGGAACAATTTCCCCGAACCGGGTAGTTCGCTCACTTTCATATGTCTGTGGGGGCTATTGTGCGGCGCGGCGACGGTGTGGATCGGCATTCATGGCCTCTTTGGATTTTTCATCGCCGGGATCGTCGCCGGGGAATCCAAGGCCCTGAGCGAAAACACACGAACCGTCATTTCTGAAATGGTGCGGGCGGTGCTTGTACCGTTGTTCTTCGCGTCCATCGGGCTGACGATTGATTTCTTCGCCCAAGCCGATCTGCTCCTATTAACATTTATGGTAGTCGTGGGCATCGCCGGTCGATACATTGGCGCATGGGTTGGGGTGGCACTCACGAAATCGTTTCAATCGAGCCGTGGGCTGATCTCGGTCTGCCATGTTCCCGGCGGTGAGATGCAGATCGTCGTCAGCATGATCGCTCTCGAATTCGGGGTGATTTCGCAACCTGTTTTCGTGGCCATCGTGTTCAGCGCTGTCTTTACCAGTATCATCGTCGGACCCTGGCTGCGGCGCGAGCTCACCCGGAGCCGCGAAATGGCCGTCATGCCCTGCTTTACCCGGCAGGGGTTGGTGGCGAATCTCGCCGCGGATACCCGGGATGACGTCATTGAGAAACTGTGCAAGTTGGCGGCGAAACGCCACGGTGCTCTTGACGCAGATACACTGACCCAAGCGGTTCTCGAACGTGAGGAGGTGATGAGCACCGCTCTCGAGGAGGGCGTAGCCGTACCCCATGCGCGCCTCCCCGAAATTGATCATGCAATTGTGGTCGTCGGACGTTTGGCCTCTGGGGTCGATTGGAACGCGGCCGACGGCAAACCGGCGCGGCTGGTTTTTCTAATTCTCACTCCTAACATGGACGAACAGTTGCAGGTGTTGAAGGCCATCGCCACCGCCATGCGCGACGAAACCCAGCGGGAACGCCTACTTGCCGCCGCTCATGAGGACGTCATGTGGCGGGTGATTCAGGATTTGTTCCAGCACGATACGTCGGTACCCACCTCCGAACCGGCGCGATCATAAGCGTGACTCCGTTACGAGTCCATTCCAGGTGGCAGATCAACGTCGTCCTCGACGTCGGAAGGCAGGTCCGGCTCCTCGATCTCCATGCCTTGCTCGAATTCCTCTATGGAGATACTTCCAATCACGTCGACCATGAGACGCGTGGCGACATTGCGAAACCGAACCCCCGTTCCCGTTGGGAGGGTTTCGGGTGGTTG
>PWNM01000379.1 GCA_003557825.1 Candidatus Hydrogenedentota bacterium
CGCCATGGTCCCCAACGGCCCGGCGATGAGATGCAACTCGTCCTGAATCACCAGGTCCGGCGGTGGCAAGGGCGCAGTCAGCCGTTTCCCCTTGCCCGAATCGGCGGGACCATAGAACCCTTTGGCGTCATAGCGGTCCGCGCCGCCCAACAGCCCGCCGGTCTGGCCCACCCAGGGCAAGGAGGCGAACTTGTCCACCGTGGCGATGAGAAAGGCGGGCAACCGTCGATAGAGGGATTCGTCCACCGCCACAATGGGCAAGGGATGGTCGCCGGAAAAGTCACACTCGAAGTCCGCGCACGTTATGCGCAGTTCCTCGGGCCGGTCGTGGTTGGGCAGCAAGGCGAAGGAATCAGGCGTGAACGGCTCGCCGCACCACGGACAGTTCTCCAACGGAATCGGCGACGGCCACCGTTTCGGGTCCTCCTTGTACTGCTTCACCTTGGTCCGGGCCGAATCCGATCGGCCATCCCCTTTGCGGCCCAGGAGGTTCGGCGTCGCCGCTTTGCCTACCCACAGGCCAATCTCGAATGGCCATGTTCCGTAGCGTCCTTCGTTGTCGAGCCGTTCCAGTTCCAGGGCGCAGACCAGCCCCGCCGCCCGGCTCAACTGGTCCAGGGTGAGCAACCGCAAGGTGTAGCGCATGATCACGCTCACACCGGCTCCGCCCAGGCCCTCGTCTTCGGGATGCCGCACCCGGCGCAGGACCATGGCGAAGGCCGCCAGGCCAAGATAGGCCTCCGTCTTGCCGCCGCCCGTGGGAAAGAACAGCAGGTCCACCATCTGCCGGTCCACATTCCCGGGATCGGCCAGCCCGGGCAGGTTCAGCAAAATAAAGGCCAACTGGAACGGTCGCCAGGCCGGGGCGTCGGTCTGATTCCGTTGGCGCAAGGCCCGCGCCACGGCCCGATTCGCCACGCGAAAGGCATCGAGGGCGTCTTCGTCGGTCGCCAATAATTCAATGCCCCGGTCAATGCGTTCCGCCGCCATCGCCGCCAGGCGTACCAGGGCCTCGGCCGTATCCCGACGTCTCCCGTTGAGCCCCGCGCCGGTCGCGTTTTGCTGTTCGAGCCAGACGCGGTAGGCCGCGGTCAGGGGAGCCAAGGCTGCCCGAGCCGATTCGCCGTCGGGCAAGGCCCCGAGCACATCCATGCCCAGTTCCACATCGGGAATTCGGGCCGTCTCGGTTTTCTCGACTTCCGCCGAGGGAATCCATGCCGTCCGCACCACGCGGCACACGCCGTCCCGGATCGCCCATTCCGCCGACACCCCATGGCCCGTGGCATACTCCGGCGTATCGGCATAGTGCAGGTCGGCCACCCGTTCGTCCCATTCGTCCAAGACCGCCCCGCGCATATCCGGTCGGGCTACGATGCCCTCGGCGCACGCCACCTCGAGTTCCGCTTGAAACACAAAGGCCCGGTCCGGTTTGTCGAGGTCCGGTTTCCGATGGTTCACCAGAAAGAGCGACACCGACCGCGTCCCCCGCGCAAGATCCGACACCGTGTCCGCATCGGGAATGGTCTGCGCCACCCCATGCAGTTGCAGGCCCCCCGAATCGGGCACACCGTAGACCTGACGCTCCGCCCGCTCCTGGGCCGAGACCGTCAAGACGGCCTCAAACGGCGTCCGTTGCCATACGGACGTCGACGCGTTCTCCTCCTCCCCCGGAATCTCTGTGAGCTCGTAGTCGCCCCACCGGACCGTAACGGTCAGCGTCTCCGTCTCTGGAGCCACCAGGAAACTCAGCCCCATGGACGACGGAAAGAACCCTTTTTTCGCCGCCTTCCGTTCCTCCGTCGATTCCTCGGTATGACCCTCAACCCCCGGCGTCTCGTCCAGGTCATCGTCTTCGTCCATGTCGCCTCGCTGTTCCGGCGGCGTCCCCGAAGGCGTCAAAAAGCCCGACAGATACCACGTCGACGGGCGAATCCACCCCGGCAGTTGTTCGTCGGCCAGGGCATGGCCCGCCCCCGGCCCGACCAGGTCCAGCCGCAACGCCTCGACCAAGCGCTCCCGCACCTCGAGGGACGATGTGGGCGGGGGATTGTCTGTCATGATATCCGACTCCTTCGATTGGGATTATGAACTGGGATGGACGCTAGATCGCCGACAGCCAGCCTTGGTCCATGAGGGTTTTCCGGGCTAACCGGACCTGATTCTCGGAGAAACGTTTCTTTCGCCCTCCCCACGCGTAGGTCTTCTGAAGGGTCTCCGCTTCGGTGGAGGCCCCTTCCCGTTCCATCACCCAATGAACCGTGGCAAGGAGTTCCATTCCGAAGGATGACTCAAAGCCTTCGACCAACCTGGAAACCCGCTCGAACCGTTCCCGCGTCTCGGGGTGGGACTCCAAGGTTAACCGGGCCTTTTCCACGGCCCCGGGCACAAGCTCCAATGGCTTGTCCGGCCTATCCCCATCGGCTCCATAGCCCGACACATAATGGCCATCAATCTCAATCAGCACATGGCGCAAATTCTCGGCATAGGGTCCATACGGTCCTTTGGCCAGGCGCAACTGAAGGGGTTCCCCGGCCACTTCCATGAAATACATGAGTTTGTGGATCTCGAGCAACGAGATAAAGGGATCAAGCACCCCTCTCAAGTACTGGTGCATCAGCATTACTACCGCCGCTTGTTCTTTCGTCATCGTCTGCATCATTCATGTTCATCTTTTGCAAGTATAGGTTACATCAGGTACTAAAGGAAATACCTTCGAGCGTTTAGACATCATCTATCGAGGGCGGATTGTCGACGCCCGTCTGTTCCAGTTGTTCGATAAGCTCGGGTAACCGCGCCACGCAAATCCCCCAGACTTTTTCGTAGCGGATCTCCCCGTACTCGTGGGCGATAATGTTACGCAAACCGATGATGGAGGTCCAGGGGACAGCAGGTAGGAACTCCCGAGTAGCAGGGGTAACATGCCGCGCTGCTTCGCCGATAATCTCCAGATTCCGTTCTACGGCGCTACGCAACATGCGGTCCACAAGCAGATCATCCAACCTTTTGTCCTTAATAAACTCGGTAATCGCCCGGGCTGCGTCAAGCATATCCCACAAGCGAGCCATGTCGTTCACGTCAAGCCGCATACAGCACCTCGCGGGTTTGCAGGATGGCGTATTTTCGCCAGGGATTGCGCAGGGCCTCTTTTTCGACCAGGTCGACGGGCCGCCCCACCTGGGCCTCGAGTTCGGCTTTCATGTCGACCAGGTCAAACAGATCCCAGCCGGCATCCGGTTCGAAGCTGACCAGAAAATCCAGGTCGCTCTCGGGGTTGAAATCGTCGCGCAAGGCGCTGCCGAAAAGGGACAATTCCCGTATCCGCCATTTGCGGCAAAACGCGCCCAGCGCCTCCCGGTCCAGCGTCACATTCGGATTCATCGTCACCGCTCCTGTTTCCCATCAGTCCGACGTCGCGCCCCACGCAGGAACATCGGCTTGGACCCCATCATGGTAGCAAGCAATGCCCTTCAACACAACGACGCCCTGTGCGCCAAGAGGCACAAAGATAGGCTTACATCATGTCCCACGCGTTGCCCATATGGAACATGGGGCAGCCCCGCTTCGATCGCCCCCTGCCCGATGTGGGCGGGAATCCCCCTCACCATTCGAGTTCCCCTTGGCCGGCGGGTAGCGGGGGCGCGGCGCTGGTCGGTCGGCCTTGGGCGCGGCGGGGGCGTTTCTGTGCGGCGGCTCCCGAGCGTTGTTCGTCGGCGGCCCGTTGGGCGTTCAACTCGAGGAGGCGGGCCAAAACCTCGTCGCGCACGGCGTCGGGCCAACGGTACCGCCAGGGTTTCTTCCGTTTCC
>PWNM01000523.1 GCA_003557825.1 Candidatus Hydrogenedentota bacterium
CCCGTCAGGCCTTACGGGATCTCGAGATGGAAGGGTTCCTGATTCGCGAGCGGGGTCGGGGATCATTCGTGGCCCCGGCGAATCAGTGGAATGCCATGGATGGGAGCCATAGTTTGCGGACCCTGGTCGTGGCCATGCCCCAGAGCACGGATCCGTACAACGTTAGCGTGGCTCGGGGGTTTGTCGATGCCGCCAGCGAACAGGGCTATCACACCACCTTTTATTACCTCAACGGCAATACGGAACACGAGCTGCAGTTTCTTCGACGGCTCCGGTCCAACGGGACCCACGGTTTCGCATTGTACCCTGTCATTCTTACGGATGAAGAAGCCGAGCTTGTTCTCGAACTCGAACAGGCGGGCTGTCCCTGCGTCATGTTCGATCGCTATTTGCCCAACACCCACGCCGATTTTGTGGGGACGCAAAACCGCGAGACCTATATCAAACTTACCCGCCTCCTGCTCGACCGGGGCCATACATCCATCATGTACCTGGCCCGCGATTTCAAGGACACGGTCATGCAGGATCGATTCGCCGGATATTGCGATGCCATGACCGCCGCGGGCGGGGCGATTCAGGCGTTTTCCATGGACCTTGACTCGGTATTGCTGTTGGAACCGCGAGCAATCGCCGCCGAGCGGCCCCATGCGTTGGCCTTTCTGGGACGGTGTCTGGCCCAGTCCGCACCGCCCACGGCCTACTGTTGTTCAGACAACTGGACGGCGGAATTCCTCCGCTTTGTGTCGCAGCAACACGGCATCGCCATTCCCGATGAGGTCGAGATCGCCACGATTTACGATGATGATCCCCGGCAAGGCGGTACCTTTGATTTTCATATCGCCCTGCAAAACGGAACCGAAATCGGCCGCCAGACGGCGACCTTGCTCATCGACCGACTCGCCCACCCCGACCGGGAGCCCATCTGGCGCCTGGTTGATGCGGATATCCGCGAGGCCAAACCGGTCTCGCGAACACAGGTTGCAACGGCGGGCGCCTAGCGCGTTCCGCATGGAAAGGAGAAAGCCAGGCATTCCATTCTGCATGTTTTACAGGTCTAGTTTTCGCTTATCAGAAACGTCTAATGCAACCAAAGGAGAGAAACCATGAAGCCAAAACGTGGATTTACACTCATCGAGCTGCTGGTCGTGATCGCCATTATCGCCATCTTGGCGGCGATCCTGCTTCCGGCGCTCGCCCGGGCACGTGAAGCCGCCCGACGCGCCTCCTGCGCCAACAATCTCAAGCAGTGGGGCCTCATTTTCAAAATGTACAGCAGCGAAGATCGCGGCGGCCGCTGGCCCACGAAGAACGAATACCAATGGGGCCATTTTATGCTGCCGCAAGGGGTCAACAGCGTCCAGCTCTACCCCGATTACTGGAGCGATCCCGATATCCTGATCTGCCCGTCGGACTCGCGTACGGACCACGAGCAGACCTGGTGGGAGGGCTATTCATCGTCTCTGCCGGGTATCGGCGGCGATGTCCAGTTAAGCAGCTACATCAACAATATCTCAGATCAGGGCAACCCCGAGCTGACGGCGACCGCCAATGCCGTGCGGCACGTCCTGTTGTCGAATCCCTTCTCGTATATCTACAGCGCCTATGCCGTTCAGACCGGCTCACAATGGCTCGATGTCGCTTTCGGCTTGGGCGGCAGCCATACCCTATGGGGCTATGCGGATATCGCGCCGGAAGGCTATATTCGCGAGGACTACTGGCAACCCGCCATCAGCGAAGTGGGCGCGCCCAACTGGATCAACGTCCGTCGGGTCTGGGGCATTGGTCAGCATGACCTGACCCAGCAACAGCTCCAGGTCCATCCCCAAGCCAACGGTTGGCGCGACGAAGACGGCAGCGTCCTTCCCAGTTCCTACCCGTTGCTGCGTGAAGGTATCGAGCGGTTCTTCATCACCGACATCAACAATCCTGCGGCCGGCGCCGCGGCCCAAAGCGACCTGTTTGTTATGTGGGATGCCTGGGCCGATGATGCCTACAAGGGAATGGATTGGATGGATGATGCTTCCCGAGCCAATTTCGGCGGTTCCGGCGCAGCCCGATTCAACCATATCCCCGGCGGCTCGAATGTCCTGTATATGGACGGACATGTCGAATTCGTTCGATTCGGCGAAGACTGGCCCGTCAAGATTGGTGAGCATAACGGCTATCCCCAAGGAGGCGTGCCCGGCGCCAATCTGAGCACCCAGCTGGTAGCTTGGGTCGGCCAGTTCGGCGGCATGGGCTAAGTCATCCAGCCATATTCGGTATCGATCTCCACGCCGGGCGACACGATTCGCCCGGCGTTTTTATGTGGGCGGTTTGGAGTTTCCGTCGTCTGGACGATATGATAGCTTTCAGAGTTGATGCAACACGGTGGGAAGAACCGAAACTCCGGCACCCCCCCGCAATGAAAAGAAAGGCTATCGCGATACAATGAACGACGCCATTCGCCCTTACGCCGAAGCCTGCAAAGCCCATATGCACGCCGATTACGAGGGTATGTTCCGCGAGGCGGGCAACCCTTTTCCCTATCCCTTCCTCACACCGGGCAGCGCGAGCTACGGCGATGTACTGTGGGATTGGGATTCCTGGGCCAGCAACATCGCCTTGCGCCAGATCCTGCACGACCTGGGCTCGAAGGAAAAAGCCGAGGCTGCCGAGCCCTACGAACGCGGTTGCGTGTTGAACATGCTCTCGTGGTGCGGCGGCGACGGTTATGTGCCCATCATGGTCGCCCGAGGCCAGGACCCTCACGCCAACCGACCGGCCAATATTTACAAGGAAAACATGCATAAACCCGTCTTGGCGCAACATGCGGCTTTCCTGGCTCAGATGGCCGGGGGCGATGCCGAATGGATGCGGGAAAAATGCTTTCCCTTGCAGGCCTTCGTCAACAACTACCGTAACCACCATCGCCACGCCAACGGGCTCTACTATTGGCAGACCGATTTCGCCGTAGGCGTCGACAACGATCCCTGCATCTTCTACCGCCCGCCGGCGAGTTGCGGGTCCATCTATTTGAACTGCCTCATGTACAAGGAACTCCTCGCGCTGGCTTATCTCTGCGATTGCCTGAACCTGGACGAGGTCGGCGCCCAATACCGCCAAGACGCCTACCACCTGCACGAGGCCGTGCAGGCCCATTGCTGGGACGAGCGGGACGGTTTCTTCTACAACGTCGACCTCAACCTATTGCCCATCGACAATTCCCAATGGCTCCACACGGGCCAGCCCCGGGACTACGACTGCCTTATCATGCGCATCGGCGTCTGGTCCGGGTTCATGGCCCTCTGGGCCGGCATTGCCACGGAAGACCAGGCGGCCCGCGTCGTCGAAGAGCACTATCGCAATGAGCGCACTTTCAAGGCGCCCTTCGGCGTCCGCACCTTATCCAAGATGGAGAAAATGTACAACCTCCGCGCTTCAGGCAATCCGTCTTCATGGCTCGGACCCATCTGGGGCATCGCCAACTACCTCACCTTCCGCGGCCTGGTCAACTATGGTTTTACGCAGGATGCCACGGACCTCGCCGAGAAGACCGTCCGCCTATTCGGAGGCGATCTCCAACGGTTCGGCGCGCTCCACGAATACTACCAGCCGGAGAATGGCGAACCCATCCTCAATCGGGGCTTCCAAAACTGGAACTACCTTGTGCTCAACATGATCGCCTGGCTCGAAGGCCGCGAAGCCGTGCAGGAGTTCTGACCGACAACGTCCTCCCTTTAGGCGACGAGCGCCTGACGCTCGAGGATCTGCCCATCAAGGCTGATGATCACCTTTTCGACGGGGATGTCGTACCGACC
>PWNM01000562.1 GCA_003557825.1 Candidatus Hydrogenedentota bacterium
CGGTTTCGAGTCCATCACGTCGCAATTCCTTGTAACTTGTGATGCTCCACACGTCGGCGGCCACGTCAAACTGTTCGGCCAGGATTTTCTGTGCTTCAACGGCCTGGTTAAGTATCGAACCGCTGCCCAATAACTGGGCCCGGAGCTTTGCGTCCGGTTTGTCCGTCGGTTTGAATTTATACATCCCCTTCAGGATGCCTTCTTCGCAACCCTCGGGCATGGGTTCCTGGGGGTAATTCTCGTTTTCAACCGTGATGTAGTAGAAGATGTCTTCTTTTTCTTCATACATCCGGCGGATGCCTTCGCGAACGATGACCGCAATCTCATAGGCCATGGCCGGGTCATAGGCCAACAGGTTCGGTACGGGCTGTGCCAACAGATGGCTGTGTCCGTCCTGGTGCTGCAAACCTTCTCCGTTGAGTGTTGTTCGGCCGGCCGTGCCGCCGACGAGGAATCCTTTGCAGCGCATGTCGCCTGCCGCCCAAATGAGATCGCCGATGCGTTGGAATCCAAACATCGAGTAGTAAATAAAGAAGGGAATCATGGGAATACCATGGGTGGCATAGGCCGTACCGGCTGCGATGAAAGACGACATGGAACCCGCCTCGGTAATACCTTCTTCGAGCACCTGCCCGTCCTTGGCCTCTTTATAATACAAAAGGCTATCGGAGTCGACCGGCTCATAAAGCTGGCCCACATGGGAATAGATTCCGATCTGTCGGAAAAGCGCTTCCATGCCGAATGTTCGGGCCTCATCGGGCACGATCGGCACAATGTACTTGCCGATGTTCTTGTCCCGCAATAAGGTATTCAAAATCCGCACAAAGGCCATCGTGGTGGATACCGCCCGTCCGTCTGTTCCTGCGAAGAATTCCTTGAAGTTCTCCTTCGGGGGCGTCTGATGGGCCTGAAACTCGGCATTGCGTACCGGTATCGAGCCGCCGAGTTGCTTCCGGCGTTCCTTAAGGTATTGCATCTCCGGACTGTCTTCTGGGGGACGGTAGAAAGGCGCGAAAGCCACGTCCTCATCCGAGATCGGAATCCCGAATCGGGTCCGGAACTCCCGGAGCTCGTCTTCGTTCATCTTTTTCTGCTGATGGGTGATATTTTTGCCTTCGCCGCTTTCGCCTAACCCATATCCCTTAATCGTTTTGGCCAGGATCACCGTGGGCTGGCCCTTGTGATTCACCGCCGCATTGTATGCCGCGTAGACCTTTTGGGGGTCATGTCCACCCCGCTGCAATTTCCGGAGCTGTTCGTCCGTGTAATGTTTGACCATTTCTTTGAGAGGCGGTTCGTTGAAGAAGTGTTTGCGAATATAGGCCCCGCCCTCGACGCTGTATTTCTGATATTCGCCGTCCACGGCTTCCCCCATACGTTCGACGAGGCGGCCGTTACGGTCCTGGTTGATGAGCGGATCCCAGTCACTGCCCCAAACGACTTTGATCACATTCCAGCCCGCTCCACGGAAGGTGGCTTCGAGTTCTTGGATGATCTTGCCGTTGCCCCGGACCGGCCCATCCAAGCGTTGCAGGTTGCAGTTGATCACGAATATAAGATTTTCTAGTTTTTCTCGTGCCGCGAGGGTAATTGCTCCCAGCGTTTCGGGTTCGTCGCATTCGCCGTCGCCCAAGAAGGCCCACACCTTGCTCCCGTGGTCTTTTTTCAGGCCGCGATCTTCGAGGTACTGGTTAAACCGGGCCTGATAGATGGACATTATCGGCCCGAGCCCCATCGATACGGTCGGAAATTGCCAGAAATCCGGCATGAGCCACGGATGGGGGTAGGAGGACAGTCCGCCGCCCTCTGCCAGCTCGCGACGGAAGTTCTCGAGTTTTTCCTTGGGCAAGCGTCCGTCAAGAAATGCCCGCGCGTAAATACCGGGCGTTGCGTGACCCTGATAATAAATCTGATCGCCGCTGTGGTCTTCTCCAGGTCCTTTGAAAAAGTGGTTGAACCCCACTTCATATAGGGTTGCGGCCGAGGCAAAAGTCGAGATATGCCCGCCGATGCCCTCTTCAAACCGATTAGCACGGATGACCATGGCCATGGCATTCCATCGAACCATGCTCTTGATGCGGCGTTCGATCTCGCGTTGTCCCGGATACACCGGTTGTTCTTCTAATGGAATGGTGTTGATGTATGGCGTATTGGCCGTAAAGGGCAACCGGACGCCGGCCTCCTCGGCGCGGATCTGCAAGTGGCGGAGAATGTGCCGCACCTGAGCCGGACCTTCGTGTTCGATGACATAGTTGAGGGATTCGATCCATTCCTGAGTTTCAATGTGCTCCAGGGAATCGCGATTGTTTTCTTCCATGGTTTGGTTACCTGTCGTGGTGGTATTGCTATTGCTATTGGAGGGCAATCCGGCATGCCCATAACCGATGGGGCCGGAGTGGCAGTAACGCCCCGTGTGGTGCGTGGTTCTAGCCCACCTCCGATGGATTTCGAGACCCTTTTGCCCGCGCACTCACCCAATTTACGAATGCTCTAAGTATTCAAACCGGGCCTCTGATTGTCAAACTAGCACAAAGAACGCCCTATTCCCACTGGCGAAACCGTGAAGCTTCAGTCTTTGACAATGCTCGGCTGCTGCCATACAATTCGGTACGGCACAAGCTGTATAATATAGTGATTAAGCCATAGGTGATTCGAAAGGATGAAGCATTCCTATGAATAGCTTTGAGCGATTATACAATACCATGGAGGGAAAACCGGTCGATCGGATTCCGGTTGTTCCGATCTTTATGGCGTGGGCGCCGGAATATATCGGCAAAACCTATGGCGAGTTCCAGAGCGACTACCGCGTGTTGACGGAAAGCCTCTTGCGCATGCGCGAGCGATTCCAGATCGATCAACTGACCACCCTGAGCGATCCTTACCGCGAGACCTCCGATTACGGCGCCACCATCGAGTTCGTGCCCGATGGCGTCTGTCGTTGTAAAGGGCCGCTCATCGTGGAACCGGCGGATGTAAAAAAACTCCGCCGTATGTCTATCGACGAAACCACGCGCATGATGGATCGCTTGAAGGCAGTCGAACGCTTTGCGAGCGAATGCAAAGGAGATGTCTCGATTTTGGGCTGGGTCGAGGGTCCATTGGCCGAATTTTGTACCTTACGCACCCTTGAAGCGGCTCTGATGGACCTCATGACCGACCCAAGCCTCTTTCACGATGTCTCGGCCATCACCATGGAAAATGCCATCGATTGGGCCGGGGCGCAGATCAACGCGGGAGCCGACATGATTGGCGTCGGCGACGCGGCATCGAGCCTAGTCAGCCTCGATACCTATCGCGAACATATCTTCCCGTGGCAACAACAGCTATTCCAGGGCATCCACGACGCCGGCGGAAAGGTCCGGCTCCATATCTGCGGCAATATCAATCATATCATCGAGGATTTGGCCAAGACCGGCGCCGATGTCATAGATATTGACTGGATGGTTGACCTAAAACGGGCGCGGCAATTGGTCGGGCCAGACATTACGCTGTTCGGTCAGTTCGACCCGGCATCGGTGCTGCGCCTGGGCACGCCTGAAAAGGTCGCCGCGGAGGCTCGACGCAACATCGCCGACGGCGGACAACGTTTTGGGCTCATGCCGGGTTGTGAAGTGCCGTCGGGTACGCCGGAGGAGAATATCGCCGCCTTTTGTCCCGTCGAAGGCTGCTTGATTATGGACGCTTTGACACGGTCCGGGGAAACTCCGTGATCGGAGCCATTGCAGGGGATGTTATCGGTTCGGTCTACGAGCACTGGCCCGTCAAAACAAAGGACTTCCCGCTGTTTGTCCGACGTAG
>PWNM01000108.1 GCA_003557825.1 Candidatus Hydrogenedentota bacterium
CTCGCACGGATTTTTAAGGAAGCCACGGGCATGGCTCCCATGGATTATTACCAGGAGCGGCGCGTCCAATATGCCGCCCGCCACCTGACCGAGTCGAATGCATCGCTCACCGAGATCGCCTATCGTTTCGGCTATGCCGATTCGGCCCATTTCAGCCGCATGTTCAAACGGGTCAAGAGATGCTCCCCCTCGCAGTACCGCCGCCAACACCGTCCAGCGCAGACGGCGTGATTCGATATGCTCCCTGCCTGGGATGGCTCGCTGGCGGAGCGCGTCTTGATTGGGGACAGCGGCCTGGACCCAAAAACGGCGCGCCGAGAGTCGACGCGCCGTTCGGTTCGTTAGGCTAATGTCTGGATATCAGCCGTAGCCGCCCATCATGTACATCCAGATGCCGGCCTGGGTCTTCAATTCCATGCCAACGCCGCGGGTTTGGAGGGGGTGCTTTTCCTGGAACCGGACAAACTCGACGTGGCCATCCATATACAGCACATTCGAACCACCCGGTACGTGATTGAAGAACGCCACAGCATTGGAGGGCGCCGGTACATCGTGCCAACCTTGCGTACTCATGTTGAAGTCATCCGCCCACGCGTCAAACATGACGACCAGTTGGCTGGCGGCGATTGCTCCGGCCGCGGGATTGTTGATGTCGGTGATGAAGAACCGTTCGATTCCCTCCTTGAGGCGCGGATAGGAATTGGGCAGTGGTTCCTCGCCGTCATCGAGCCATCCCCATTGCCGCGGGCTGTACTGGGCCACGGGAGCGCCGGACAAGTCGACCACGTTGAACCGGGTATAACGGGCTACGCCAAAATCCGGGCATCCTGCCTGTACGATTTGAGCGTTACCGTAGGGGAGGTATTCAACCGGCCACCATTCCGGGCTGGTGTTCCAAGCGCCGGAGCGAATAAAGAACACGTCGATCATCTGCGACATGGTGCGAGCAGCATAGGCCGTATACAGATACGACACAGGAATCGAGAGGTAGGCATTTAGACACAGATTGGTACCCGCCTCATAGGATTGCTGAGCCAAACGCTCGATTTGGCCAACATAATCCTCCTCGACGCCGAATCCGCCGTCCATGTTACCGAATGGATCGTAGTCAGCACGGGAGTCAGAGGGGCATATGGCGATGTTGGGGTCATTCCAATAGTCGGGATAGATGGATTCCCCAGAGAACCCTTGCATCCAGCTATATACCCAGCCGCCTGAACTAACGGGCAACGACGTATTTCCCGGGGGGAAGTCACCCCGGTTTTCGCCGGAGTACATCCGGAAGATTAGGCCCCATTGTTTGAGGTTATTGGCGCAGGATGCGCGTCGCGCTGCTTCACGTGCCCGCGCTAGGGCAGGAAGCAGAATGGCTGCAAGAATAGCGATAATAGCTATCACCACGAGCAATTCGATAAGTGTAAACCCATAGGGCTTTCGCTTCATTGTGAGACTCTCCTTTGATCGGGTTTTGTTTCTTTCCGCCATTCCCAATAAGCGATGGCGAAATACAAACATGGTTAGATGAAACAATGGGACAAACTGGTCTTTTGAAAGTTGAAACACACCTCCTTTCCCAAACAGTTTTGCTGTTATCCGAGTATAATGCATAGTATAATGAAGGGACAGGAAAAAGTATAGAATAAAAAGGTATCAACGCTTGAACAAATGATGCAATGGATCAGTAAATATCGATGACTAACAATATTGCGTGTAATAATGAAAGGCCGTCTCAGGAACTGGACCACACGGTCAACCCGGATGTTGTCGGTTTGCGCGCCGATCGTCCATTGCGATTTTGTACCATCCACTACAGTCAGGCTCATAAACTTGGATGGACCCAGCCCGGCGATGATCCTCATCCGGAGAATGTGCGGCCCTATCCCGGTATGCGGTCCATCGAGTTTTATGTACCTGCCAACGAAGAAACCTGTCAGGTTCCCTATCACAATCATGAATTTGTTGAGTTGGTGCTCATCCGGCAGGGGCAGGCCGTTCATATCACCCCGGAAGGCGAGAATCCGATTCAGCGGGGCAGCGCCATCATCGTCACGCAAGGAGGGCGTCATGGATTCCGGGACATAGATCGCATCATCAAGACGAATATCTACTTGCAGCCGGACTGGCTTTCCGAGGATCTCCGATTGCTGTGGGGCGAACCGGGCTTGTTTCGGTTTTTGCTGGCCGACGCCCTGTTTCATCAGAACCTTCATGGCGGCGTCTGGCAATTCGAGTTGACCGAAGAAGAAACCGTGGCCTGTGAACGGGAATTGGCCGAGTTGCATCGAGAGGCGCAAAAGCTCCACCCGTCTCTCGCGCTGTTCAACGGCTGTTTTTTGAAAATCCTCTGGGTGCTTAATGAAGCGTTCATTCGAAAGGAACCCGATGACCCCATCCCTTTGCGCAAAGAGGTCTGGTCTGCAGCGGAACAGATCGAGGGGATGGTTCGAATGGGGACTCCCTTTCATGTCGAGGAGTTTGCCCGACGGCGGGGCATGTCTCGGAGCGGATTCACGCGATTATTCAAGAACACGATTGGCATGGGGCCCATGGATTACTATCAGGAGCGCCGTGCCCGTTACGCCGCCCGGTGCTTGATCGAATCCGAGGAATCCATTACGGATATCGCCCATCGATTGGGCTACTCCGATGCGGCTCATATGACCCGCCTCTTCAAACGGCTGCTGGGTTCGACGCCTAGCGAATACCGGAAAATGGCCCTTACCAAGACGGACATGCCATAATTCCCTCTGCTTTGTTGAGAAGCATGATATCTCAGATTATCAATCTCAAAAAGGAGTCTGCGTCGCGATGCCCGCCATATTGGATCTATCGAGCCTGCCCAATTTTTCGGGCCATGAACACTGGGGAAGCATTATGTCCATTGGCATGGCGCCGGAAGGCTTTCGGGCCGATGTGGAGCGGGGCGCATTGCCCACCCGGACGACCACGCTGTGGGATATCCTGATTGACCCGTATTTTGGCGGATTCCTGGCGCAAGCGGGAGTGGATGTCTACCAGGGGGCGCGGGATGCCGGCCAGGATGATTTCCATGCTTGGGCGAGCGCGGAGCCCGAGGCGGCGGCGGATGTGTTGCGGTCCGCTGTGGCGGATCAGCGGATGACCGGAGCCTACCAGTGCATTCGGCGGGGCATTCATCGGTTGCACGGGGTGGACATCGACGGGCTCGAAATCGACCGGGTGATGGAAGCGAATGCAGCCATTGGCGAGGCCTACGGCGATCTGTTCGGCTGGTACAAGACCGCGATGGACCGGGCGGAAATCGCCGGGATGGTGCGCCCTGTTCATCCGGAGTATTTTATCCGCGTAGACGATGAACAAGCCGCCCAGGCCGAAATGGCCTTTACCCATACGGTCCTGCGAATCGACCCGTTGTTGGGATTTTGGAGGCCCGAGTCGCCCCAGCGCGATACGTGGGCGGTGGTCACGGGGATTGAGCCGGTCGATGCCGATTCCTGGCGGGCTTTCCTCGAGGCCTTGTTCGACTTGGCCGCTGAGAGCGGGTGTCTGGGGATCAAGCAGCTTCAGGCCTATACCCGCCCCCTCGAGTTCACGCCGCGGGTGGACGCCGAGGTGAAATGGCTGGGTGCGCAGGAACCCGAACAGGCGCGAATTTTCGAAGACTGGGTCGTTCACGAATGCTGTCGGTTGGCCAACGAACGGGGCTGGCCCCATCAGATACATGTGGGTACGCACAACTTGGCCGAGTCCGGGCCGCTGCCGCTGGAACACCTGGCGCGGCACTATCCAAACATGAAGCTCGTGTTGTTGCACTGC
>PWNM01000567.1 GCA_003557825.1 Candidatus Hydrogenedentota bacterium
GGGCGAGACGGTCGAACGGACCATGATCCTGCGCCAGGTGGGGGAGCAAGCCTTCGAGATTACGCACATCGAAGCCCAACCGCAGGAGGTCCCGTTCCTCGAGTTTGAGTATGGTCCGATCCCCGCCGATGAATGGCAGGCGCCGGACGTACCGGAGCACTTCATCACGGCCCGATTGCTTCCGGATGCCCCCTCGGGCGAGTTCGGCATGATGATTCGGATCTTCACCGACATCGAACGCCTGGACTTCGGCCTGCCGGCCGTGGTAACGGCCGAGATCCTCTAATCCGGCCTGCTGAATATTTCCCGCCTTGGGCCGGGTTACCTGTGGTATGATTTTGGGCTGCGTATGAACCCCAGAAATGAATCGGTATAACCCATGAACCGCGATTATGACGTGATAGTAGTCGGCGGCGGACATGCGGGCGTCGAGGCGGCGTTGGCATGCGCCCGAACCGGCTTTCAAGCGTTGCTCACCACGCAACGGGTGGACAGCATCGCCCGGATGTCGTGCAATCCCGCCATCGGCGGCGTCGCCAAGGGCCAGTTGGTCCGGGAGATCGACGCCCTCGGCGGCGAAATGGCCCGTTGCGCCGACCGGACGGGCATCCAGTTCAAGATGCTCAACCAGGCCAAGGGACCGGCCGTCCATTCCCCTCGGGCCCAATCCGATCGCATTGCCTACCAACTGGATATGCAACGGGTCTGCGAGGCGCAGGACGGGTTGACGCTGAAAGAGGCGTTGATTGAGGATCTCGTGGTGCGCGACGGCGCCATCGTAGGCGTGGTTACCGATACGGGCGAAACCCTCACTGCCCGGGCGGTTATCGTTTGCACAGGGACTTTCATGCGGGGTAGGCTGCACTACGGTCTGCGCGATGTGCCCGGCGGTCGAGAAGGCGATGCGCCGGCGGAAGGCTTGACCGACGCCTACCGGCGGCTTGGGTTTACCGTGGGCCGCCTGAAGACAGGGACCTGTGCCCGCATCCGCGCCGGAAGCATTCACTACGATGTCCTCACCCCCGCGCCGGGAGATGAACGGCCGCGTCCGTTCTCCTTCGCCACGCCCCTCGACAGGTTTGACCCGCCCCACGTGATGTGTTGGTTGACGGCCACCACCGAGAGGACCCACGATATCATCCGGGCCAATCTCGATCGGTCGCCCATGTTCACCGGTCGCATCGAGGGCACGGGAGCCCGGTATTGCCCGAGCATCGAGGACAAGGTCTTCCGGTTTGCCGACCGAACGAGCCATCGCATTTTTCTCGAACCCGAGGGACGGACCATCGACGAGGTCTACGTCAACGGCCTGTCCACCAGCCTGCCCGAAGACGTGCAAGAGGCCATGGTCCATAGCGTGCCCGGGCTCGAAGAAGCCGAGATCGTACGGTTCGGCTATGCGGTGGAATACGACTTTGTCGATCCCACGGAGTTGAAACCCACCTTCGAGACCAAGGCCGTGATGAACCTCTACCATGCGGGGCAGATTAACGGCACTTCGGGGTACGAAGAAGCGGCGGCTCAAGGATTGTATGCGGCGCTAAACGTCATTCGTCGGTTCCGTGATCAGGAGCCGCTGGTGATCGCCCGCAACGAAGGGTACCTCGGCGTTATGGTCGATGATCTGGTCACCAAAGGCGTGACGGAGCCCTACCGGCTCTTTACGTCGCGGGCCGAATACCGCCTCCTGCTGCGCCATGACAACGCCGATCAACGGCTGGTGCGGTACGGGATCGCGGGGGACGAGGCCATCGAAACGGCCCAACGGAAGGACCTGGCCGCGGTGGCCGAGATGGCACGGCTCGATGGGTTGCGGGTCAATCCGTCGACGGAGGTGAATGGGCTGCTCGAAGCCCGAGGCGGCGCGCCGCTGCAATCGCCCCAGACGGCGGCCCAGTTGCTCTGTCGGCCCGAGCTGGGGCTTGACGACGTGCATGCGCTTTTTCCACCGCCCGAACCGCTGTCCTTTGAAGTGCGCGAACAAGTCGAGATTCGCACGAAATACCGGGGCTACATCGAGCGGCAGCAAGAAGACATCAACCGATTCTTAGAGGCCGAACAACATCCGCTCCCCGACGACTTGGACTATTTGTCCATATCCGGGTTGCCTCGGGAAAGCCAGGAAAAATTGGCCGCCATCCGGCCTATCAGTTTCGGGCAGGCCGCCCGCATCTCCGGTATTCGGCCGTCGGACATCGCCGTGCTGCATATTCACATGGCCAAGCGCGAACGGGAACTGCGCAGCGCGTAGCCTAGGCCCGTTGGACCTCGGGACGGTCGAGGATGTCGAGGACGCCCCGGATGTCTGGATAGGGCGATACATAATCCGACACCGCCTGGATCTCCGGTCGCGCATTGGCCGGACAGGCGAAAAATCCGACCCGTTCGCGCAGGGGCAAGTCGCCTTCGGTGTCGCCGATGCCCGCCACTTCCGATGGACCTACACCCAGATCGGCCAAGAGGGCATCTACGGTTGACCCCTTGTCCACCCCTGCCAGCGAGATGTTCAGGTAATAATGGGAGGCATTGATCAGCAGTTCGAGACTGTCGTAATCGGCCACAAAGGCCTCGATCTGGGGCTGGATGACGGCGAACAGCTCGGGCTTTTGGGAAAACAGCGACATCTGGGCCTCCTTGCCGAACTGGAGCACCACGTCGGGCGTTTCGGGCAGGATGGTCGTCTCGATAAAGGCCCGGACGGCCCGCAGGCCGAGGATTTTCTCCTCCGTTACGCCCGGACCGTACCACGAGCGGTTGTCGTGCAACGTGTACAAGACCGCGCCGTTTTCGCAGATGGACGGGGCCCGGACGTCGAGCAGTTTCATGAGCACTTCGACATAGGGCTGAGGCCGGCCCGTGCAGAGGGTCATGGGCGCCAGGGTTCCTTTCCCTGCTGACGCTTCGCGGGTCCGCTTCGCCAGAGCGGCAAAGGCCTCGAGATCCCATGCCACGGACTCCTCCGGGCTGATACATCCGTCCACATCGCTTATAATCCATTGTACGGCCATGCACACCTATCCTTAATTCGGGGGTTGTTGGTTGGAACGCCAGGCGGTTCGACGGGGACAGCATGCCCGATACCGCTGGCCGAGTCAAGGCGGTGCATGGGTTCGCCGTTGCAGCGGGGCGTGGAGCCTTGCTATACTAAAACCTTATAATGTTGACCGGATTTGACACCTATTTTCGGCAAAGCAGTAACGCGGAAGGATTTCCATTATGCAGTTTGAGACGAAGGCCATTCATGCAGGCCAAGGGCCGGACCCTGCTTACGGGGCGGTGATGACCCCGATATACCAGGTGTCCACCTTTGCGTTCGAGGGCATCGAGCAACCGGGGACCTACGATTATTCACGGAGCGGCAACCCCACGCGGCGGGCGCTTGAGGATTGTTTGGCGGCCCTCGAGGGGGGCGTGCAGGGGTTTGCCTTTGGCACGGGGATGGTGGCGGAAGCGACAGCGCTGGCCTTGTTGAAGGCGGGCGACCACATCGTCGTGCACAACGATTTATACGGCGGAACCTATCGGTTGTTGGTAAGCTGGTTGGCCAACCAGGGGGTTGCCGTCGAGTTTGTGAATCTGCGCGACCTCGATGTCATGCAAACCGCCATCCGGCCCGAGACGCGGCTCATCTGGACCGAGACGCCGACAAATCCGTTGATGAACCTACTCGACCTCGAGGCCATTGCGGCCATCGCCCGCGAACGCGGTATCCTGACGCTGTGCGACAACACCTTTTTGTCGCCCTATTTCCAGCGGCCCCTCGAGCTGGGGATCGATATCGTGCTCCAC
>PWNM01000418.1 GCA_003557825.1 Candidatus Hydrogenedentota bacterium
CTCAGGTGAACAATGGCATCGATATCTTCGGCGCGGGTTCGGGCGCGCATATCGATGACAGGCTGGGGAGGGAATGCTCCGTCCAACGTAACCGAGCCGCTGGTCAAGTCAAAGCTCCGTCCAAGGAGCTCGACGTTGCCCCGGATGAGATTCAACCCGCCGGCTACCTCGGGGTCGAGGGCGGAACCGGTAATGCGCATGGAGCCCCCCCACTCGGATTCCATGCCCGGCCCCCGGACGAAGACCCGGTTGGGCGCATTGACGTTTAGCGCAAGGCGCGTCCGCTCCATAAGCGCCGAAGGTGTAACGGAAGGCTCGGCATGGGGAGCCACCGGTTCCCCGGCTTCGACGACGTGTAGCCCCCCCATCATCTGCGGCCGAGGCTCGGGAATGAAGATCTCGGCCGGACCCACCCGGACATCCCCATTGAGCTGAATGTGTTCCAGCGTACCGGCAGTCGTTAGATTGCCGGAAAGGGCGGCGATCAGATCGTCTCGGTTTATTAGTCGTGCTTGCGAAACTTCAATGTCAAACTCGAAGGGGAACTGCTCGTCTGGCAGTAGATCGACCCACCCGGATGCCTGAAGCGTACCGTCGCGCGTGTCGGTGGCTTCGGCATGACGGAGCATCAGTCGGGTACCCTCCCCTTCCATATGGACATTGATGCCCTGCAGGGCCGTTCCCATGGTGAAGCTTTCGTAGCTGCCCTCGGCAATTTGCACGGCCCCTTCGAACCGGGGCGCTGCATAGGTACCCCGGACGTCAAGATTACCCGACAGGCCGCCCCGGACGATTTGGCCGTCCAGCATGGCCAGAGTTGCCAGGGTCTCCAGGTCACCCACGAAGGCGAGCCGTGCCGAAATGGACTCGTCTTCGGGGAGTTCCGCCAAGAACGGATCCAGTTGTAGGCGTGCGGGCAAGGTCCATTCGGCCGTAGCGGGCTCTTCGAACAGGCCCGATACGGCCATGTTTCCTGTAAACCTCTCACTGTGGTAGCGGCCGTCCAGAGAAAGATCCAAGCCGGGTAACTCCGGGCCGGGTGTCACGTTGGATAGCAGCATCTCCAAGTCGATTTCGGGTAAAGCGGGGGTACCATGCAGGCGAATCGATCCGTTGGCTTCGCCATCAAGTTCCAGTTCTTCGCCGGTCGGGATAGCAGCCAGGGTAAATCCCGAAAGGGCAATGGACGCATCGATCTGTTCGGGTGAATAGACCCCGCTGCCTTCGACTACGCCCGTTGCCACGGTGAGTCGAAAGGGATCGATCGTAATTGTCCCGGCATCCGCCCGAACGACGAGAGGGCTATCCAGTTCCACGGGCAGGATGCTGTCCCAGTCGCCGCGCAAGGCGGCAAGCTGCACCTCAAGCGCATCGTCCTCGCGCCGCCAATCGCCATTTGCTCGCAGACTGACCGGTTGAGGTACGGACCCGTCGCTTTCAACACAGAACTGGCCGCTGTGAACCGAGCCGTTTCCTTCGAGTCGCGTGGTGGCCAACACGATGTCGTCCCGACGGATGTTGGTCAACACAAGAGACACATCGCCGGCAGCCTCGCCGAGGACGTCCTGGATTGATGCGGTAAGCCGTCCCTCGTCAAGCTCCCCCGCTTCGTGTTGAATATCTGCCAGGGTCAGCTCCGCTTGAATCGATTGAGTTCCACCTACCGCGTCGGCCTGAATTTGGCCCGTAAGCTGACCTGCTAGTTCCTGGCCCGCCAAGTTCCCGATCCAGGTCAAATCCGACGCGTCCACAGTGATGCTGCCCGTGGTAAGGTGTTCCGCCAATACATACCGCAAATCGCCGTCTAGGGTGACTCCTGGAGCCCTCAACCGAAACGGCGCAAACGACACTTCAGTTTCATCTACTTCGAATGACCCGGTAGCCTCAAGCTGTTCCCCGTCCGCAACCACCGAAAACCGTAGATCGCCCAGAGCACCCTCACGACCGCCATCTGCGCCAAGGGTGAATGTCATCGCCGAAATGGGCAAATCCGCAACCGATAGTCCGCGGGTTTCGCCGGATAGGTCAATGCGAGCTTGGGTGAATGATCCCGCGGCCTGACCCGCTGCATTTGCGCTTCCTTCGAGGGAGCGGCCCGCAAGCTCCGCAAAGATCCCCAAATCAGGCAACGCGGCCTCCCAGGCCATCTCGAATTCCTCGTCTTCGGGTAATACAAACCCGTTGGCCGTGAAATGCCCCGCTACCGCATGAACGACAAGATCATCGATGTCGATCCGGTTCCCGTTGGTAATCCGGCCCTGAGTGTTAATCTCGGGTGATGGCCCCACAAGCGGAGCCGCATCATCCGGCAGACCGCTCAGATTTTCCGTGCGGGCAGTTACGGTATAGTCAACATCGCGACGCTCGATATTGCCGCTGCCCTGCAACTCAATGTGCGCGGCGCCATCGATCGGTTGATTGGCCAATGCCGTATAGGGAGCCAAAGTCCCCACATGCCCTTGCAGATTCAGAACGGCATCGCCGGAATCGGGACTGTAGTGACCGTCCGCAGTTAGTCGCAGTTCGGGGCCGTCGATTTGGAGTCGGTCGACGGTCCAGGGACCCCCCGCCGGTAAAGCGGCATCGAAACGCCAGGATGCCTGCTCCAGGGGAAAGGGTTCGTCCAAAGGAAGCCGGATGCCTTCGACAACGCCATCGCTTGTCACGGTTATTCCCGGGAATCCCGAACCGATTGCGTCCAACAGATTTACATCAAACGAGGCGGTCAGCATTTCAAAGCCAAGTCCCTCCGAAGCAAGCCCGTCGCCCATGATAGTGACCCGCCCATGGGGCCTATCCATAGAGCCTTCGATGATTGCCTCGATATGGGCCGATCCCTGCAATGGGCGGCCTGCATGTTCCTCGAGCGGCGCGAGATCAGCAACGGTTACACGGACGGTGGCATCAACTACCTGCCCCTCCAGGTCGAGAGCGCCATCGGCATCGATCTCGACCCATGGGAGCGCCAGCAGGGCGCGTTCAAGACGCACCTGGCGTTCCGGTGTGAGATGGGCGATTAGATCGGTTTGGACCGACTCCGTCAACAATGGCCGGTATTCTGCAGGGATGAGCTTCTCGGGCGGTCGTACGGGACCTCGGGCAGACACGGAAACGCCGTCATGCTCCTGGAGGCCAATGGCAAGGTGAGCAAGGGCTATATCGTCCGATTCGACCAACAGCTCGCCGTGCCAATCGGCCAAGGGACCTATGCCCTGCACATGTATGCGCGCCGACGCGCCCAAGTGTGGCCCTACGAACACAGGCGTGCTTTCAAAATACTGAACATCCAGCGCCAGCGTCCGCGTATCGGTGTTCAACGTGGCATCAACAAGCCCCTCGACCGGATCGCCTTCCAAGGTGGTCAGATTGAGGCGGGCATGCAAACCTGCGCCATCCCGTGGCGGACCAAGCTCACCATAAACGTTGACGACAGGTACATCCGCGCTTTCGGCCAGAGCCAGTTCGAGACGGTCCAAGGCAAACCGCTCCACAACGATTGCGGGTAACGACTCAGGCAATTCGGGTAGGGTCAGCGGAGCGGGCTCTTTCTCGGCTCGCTCGGGCATTCGGCTAAGCAGGACATGCTCGGCCGTGGCATGGTATACATGAATACGTCGGTTGAGCAATGCGCGCGGAGACCAAGCCACTGCAAGGCCCTCGGCTGCGAACCATTCGCCTTCGACATCGGCCACAGTAACCCGATCCAGGGTGAAGTCCAACGGGAAGCGCCCCGAAACGGCGCCAAACCGAACCGACAGCTCAAAACGGTCTTCAATGAC
>PWNM01000223.1 GCA_003557825.1 Candidatus Hydrogenedentota bacterium
TCAACATGCTTCAGCCGTTAATGCGCCCTGCCCGCCCCTGCCCGAAAGCGCCCGGCGGGGAGGGGCGGGCAGGGCGCATTAACTACGGTCTATAAGCTCCAGACTTAGCACCTGATCTTCATTCCACCGGCACAAGGCACGGTGGGGATGCCAAGGGGTTCACTGAGGACTTACGATATGGGTATCCCCTCCACTCAGGTACCCCCAACATGTTGTGGTTCTTCCGACCCCCGTCCCCTACTCCGGCTGCAGCCGCGCGAATGACTTCATGTAGTGGAACCCGCCGTGCCCCGTGGGCGAGAAGGCCGAGACCTGTGCTTTTCCCGTATCCGCATGCCGCACACGCCCCACGTTGAAGTACCAGGGCGCGTCCTTGGTGGGTTTGTCGCCAGACACGCCGAAGAAGGGCAGCAACTCTTCCTGTTCCGCGCCCAAGGCGGGAATCTTGGCCTCGACGCTCCAGAAATCCTTGCCCTTGAAAATGGCGACGTCGATGCCGGCTTCCCATTTGGTCTCATATCTGCCGGTTTTCCCGATGATGATCGAGTTGGGCCGGTCCAGATCGTTCACGTGCCCCTCCGGATCGATGGCGATCTGGTAATAGGCATGCGTGGGGGTCTCCAACAGGATCTCGATGGAGTCGCCGTCGAAGATGGAGTTGTCATTGTCGCCCTGCGCCGGAACGACGAGTCTATCCATGGCCTCCTCCTCGCAGCGGATGCCGAAATAGAGGCTGTCGCCGGCCCACGCCACCTTGAAAGTGGTTTTGTTGGGCATTTCGCCACCGGCCACGATCTCCTTCAACTCGAACGTCTCGAGGTCATTCCAGAACGGTTCGTCGAGCTTGCCGTCGAGCTTGATCTTGGAAAGGTCGTCGATCTCGGTAAAACGGGCGACGGGATTATCCGAGCGCCCGACCTTCAACTGGTCGCGGATGATTTTCAAGGGTTCCAGTGAGTTCATGACCAACTGAACGCGTCGGGCGTGAATATTGTCCTCACCGGCGGCGTCACGAGCCCTGGCGATCAAGTCAAAAGATGTTTCGATGGGTTCGGGCTTGACCCGCATCATCGGCCAGTTTTGCTCGCAAAACTCGATGAATGCCTTCATCTCCTGCGCCGCCGGACCATAGAAGTTCTCGTAGTATTCATCGAGCAGGGCCTCGACGCCGCGGCCTTTGTTCCACCACAACTCCTCGGCGTCGGGATTCCACCAGAGCCGGGTGGTCAGCCACAGGTTAAGATGGCTGGCGGCCAGCCTTTCGTCCGGCTCCGGGTCGTTCTCGGAAATTCGCTTGCTGCGGGTGAACTCGATCATGGTCCCGTCGATCTTGCCTTTCAGCCACTTCAGATCCTCGGCGATGATCCGCGGAAAATAGCTGCCAGGGGCGACGTTGTAATATTCCCAAAGGCTGATTTTTCCAGACGGAATCTTCTCCAAAAAACCTTCGCGGATAGCCATATTCATCTTTTTATCCGCTGGGTTACCGAATCCTTTGCGAGATCCGCAGATACCTACGCGCAAATTAGGATGGAACTGCTCGATTCCCTCCGGCGGAAGCAGATAGGTGTTGTAAGCGTAATTCATGATCTGCTTGTCCGGATGCGTCCTGGCGGTCTCCGCTGCAGCCCGGTTCATGAAATCCCATACATAGTCGGACATCATGCCCTTGAAGCCGCGGGCCGGAGTTTCCTTCCCCTTGCAAAGCGGGCATTGGCAGAACGCGGTATAGGCGTCGGTCGGCATCAGCGATACGACATCCTTGCCGTATTCATCGAACATGAGCTTGGAAAAACCGAGCGCCGAATCAAACAGTCCCTGGGAAGAATAGCAGGGTTTGCCGGTCGCACGGGTATTTCCAAACCGGGCAAAGAATTCCGGATGCTCCTTAATGACTTTATCGGTGGAAATCAGTTTGTCTGTGCCGTGTCCGCCAAGAATGCCTGGATCAGAATAGAGTCCCAACCGCAACCGCCACAACATCTCGTCCGCACCGACTTGAAAAGGATTACACCCGTGAAAAGCCACGTCCCGTTGGCTCCATTCGGGGCGGGCGGTCTCGTCGATCTCCGGCAGCGCAATGGAGGACATCGTCGGGCACACCTCGCCGAAGTCGCCGGGCATGTACCAGCGCACCCCGAGCGAGCGCAGAAAGTCGTTGACCGCATTCAGAGAACCGTACTCGTCCACCGACCAGACGCCCAGGGCGGCGTTGTAGCTCTTGAATGACGACGAGAACGGGGTGCTCCACAATTTCCCATGCTTCTTTTCCCACGCCTCGGCGGCGGACTTTCGCTCCCTTCGATGGTTCGGGTATTCCGGCCCGGCGTCTCCCGGCTTGTCCATGAAGAAATCGTCGTCGTTTCCGACCAGCGCCAGGTAGTCGTTCCCGGACTTGATACGGTACGCACCGTATTTGAGGTCGTCGGTCTTCAACCCGAGTTTTCGAGTGAATTCGCTCTCGCCGATGTAGATCGTCACCGGCAGTTCATCGCTGTGCGCTGCGCCGATCGGCAATTCCGCGCCGCTGATCTTCTTGACGTACTTTTGCAGTTCTTCGGCAGCCAGATTCTGCATGCGCGTGGGCTGCTCGGCAATGACAATTGCCGCCTTTGGCTGCCCATCCTCGACGATGAACGCCTGACCCGATACTTGCGCCGCGAAGCCCGCGGCAAGGATGCCCGATAAGGCAAGCCGCATGGTCCTGTTCATGATTTTCGATCTCAACGTGTTTCTCATGGTATCTCCTCTTGTTGTTTTACGGTCCATCAATCAAACTGGTTGGGGTTGTATTTTTTCAAGTAGCGATTGCCCGGCTGGAAATAGGGCCCGCTGATCGTAAAAGAGTGCTCCTTCCTGATTTCACCGACTTCCGTCCAGATATCCTTCCATTTGGCCTGCGCGGCCGACCGGGCCTCGGGATCCTGGCCCCTGGTCTCGGCCATCCGGTCGATGTACGGCTCCATCTCCCGCATCAGGCGCAGGTAATCCAGCCCGGCGCGCACAAACGCAACACGTTTACCGTACACATGCTCACCGGCACCGGTCTCCACCGCCGCCCGGGTCAGACGGGCGTAGACGTCATCGAAGAAATCCTTGTTCCACACCTCCCGCTCGCGCTCCTTCTCGAACCCGATTCGTTCCGCGGCCCGCGTAATCGCCTCCCAGTAGCTGGCCATGGTCTCCGCGGCCGGACCGAACGCGCGCCGGTAGTAGTCCGCGAGGATCGCTTCGCCGTCGGCGTAGGGGTTCCAGGCCATCTGGGCGAGCATGTAGTAATGCGGCCCCTGACCCGCCCAGCCCCCGAATATCCAGTCCATGGCGACGCCAATCCCCTTGTGGTCGGCGACAAACCGCATATCCTCGATCACGCGGCGCGGAGCGGAATTGGGTAATCCGGCCTTCCAGCCCGCGGCGGAGCTCAGATTCGGGCGCCAGATCAGCCGCGGCGCAATCTTGCTCCACTGCACCATCCATTCACGTTGCTCCTCGTTGGGTTGGTTGTGAAAACTCCACACGCCGGAGACGAGCACGTTGTCGTCCGGCACGGCCGCGACCGGCGGCGGACGCGATACGCCGTAAGCCATGGCGGCGACCAACAGGCCCTCCCGGTCCGGAAAGCGTTCGCGGAGTTTCCGCGCCAGGGTATTGGCGAAGGTGATCTGCCGGTCGGTCATGGCCACGTATTTCCGCGCACGTCCCTGCCTGACGTAGTGAAACGTCTGAGCCTCCGGGTGATCCCATGCACGGCAGTTCTCACA
>PWNM01000646.1 GCA_003557825.1 Candidatus Hydrogenedentota bacterium
GCGTACGGGCATCGGGCGCATCGGCTTGGGCATCGGCCAAGGCACGTGCTACGCGATGCGACCCCTCGCCGCCGATGGAACTGGCCACGGTGAGCACCTGAACGGGGTCGCGGTCGGGCAGGCTATCGATGACGGCGCTGAGCCGTTGGGCCCCGCGGGGATCGAGCTGTTCGTAGGGCGTTTGGAAGAAGGAGGCCAGAGCCGGAACGCCGAGATAGTAGTCCACATCCTCGGGAGTTTTGAGGCCGTGGTCGAGGTATTCGAAGAAGAAGGCCAACGACGCGCCGCCGATGGTCCCGCCGATAAGGGCCAACACGAGGTTGAGCAGGCGTCGGGGCCGAATGGGGTTGTCGGGGAGCGTGGGCGAGGAAGTGATGCGGATGCTCGATATGTTCTCCTCGGCCATGCGGTCGTAGACCGTCGATTCCTCGATCTTTTTTCGGTAATACTCGTAATTCTCAGCGGCAATCTCGACGTCTCGCTGGAGGTTCTCGAACTCGCCGATTCGGTCATTGATCCGTTCGACCTCCTCCTCGATATCGGTAATCCGTTTGATGGTCATCTCGCGGGTACTGTCGATAGCTTCGCGGAGGCGGTCGGTCAACTGGCGAATCTCATCGTGGATGCCCACCACCTGGGGATGCCGAGGACCGAGGGTATTGCGTAGCCGGTTTCGGTCAACGATTTTGTCGAGGAGCCGGAGCTGCAGTTCGGTCACTACCGTGCTTTCGGTCTGCTGTGAGAGCTTGACGGTGATATCGCGGTCGATGATGGCCTGATCGTCAAGTATTGTCTCAATACCATCGTCATCTTCGAGGACCTCTGTCACGGCTTGGGTGTCTTCCAATTGGCCGAGGAGCCGCTGGGCGTTTGAATATTCCTCGACAAGGCGTTCTTTCTCGACATCCAGGGCGACGATGCGGTTTTCGTTGCGATAGGCGCGCAAGTCGGCCTGGGCCTCTTCGAGTTCCGTCCGGACTCGGTTGAACTGTTCGGTAAAGAAAGCCGACAATTCGGTGGTGCTGTAGACCTCCTTATGCTTTTCCTGAAACTGCTCGATGAGCGCGATCAACACGGCGCTGGCCAGTTCGGGCTCGCCCATGTGGCATCGGATCTCGAGGACATAGGACTCGCGGACCGGATCGACCCGGATGGCCCTGCGGAGATCTTCGACGGCCTCTTGTACCGGGTCGGGGCGGCTCTTGAGCCGTAGGGCATATTGGACTTCGCGGACCGTTCCACGAACAAGCTGCATAAAACCGCCGGTCATTCCTCGATCCAGCTCGGTCGCTTCAACCACGTTGTGCAATACATCGTTGCTATAGACCAAATTGATGATGGTGTTTACATCATAGCTCGACATCTGCACCATGGGAACAGCCGCGCCGATCTCAAGGACGCTCGGATCGACGCCCATGGTCTCGCGGCCGCGCTTAACCTGCACCTGGGCGGTGGATTCGTAGGTCTCTGGCCAGACGTAGTTGCCGACAAACACCAACGCGAACGTCAACAGAATAAAGCCGACGATGAGCGTTTTGCGCCGGAACAGAACTGCCAGGATGTCCCGTAAATAGAGTTGCCGTTGCTCCATGTATAGCTACCTCGCTTCTCGTAGGCCCACCGCGTCCATGGGCTAGTTGCCGGACAGGCTGGGCACCACATTAAAGCCTGTCGAGAAGTTGACGTTGCGGCTGCGGCTGCGGACTCTCTGTTCATTAAGATAATAGGTCCCCGTCACCCCCAAGGAATTGTCAAATGGCACAATGTCGTTGATGTACTGCTGGACAAACAGATTCGCACGGGACACCATCTTTTTGGGCACATAGACCACATCGAAGGGCCGGAGTAGGATGTCGTTTTCGGTGTGTCCTTTGAAAGCCAGATTGAGATTGGTCTTGAATACAAAGGGTCTACCATCGGGATTGCGCCGAATGACGAGCACGCTATTGAGTCGGGACCGATCGGTGGTTCCCCCGGCCATGATAATCGCCTGTAAAGCGGAAGGCGCCGCTTCCAGGGGATATACATCGGGCATGCCCACTTCGCCGCCCACGTAGATGCGCCCGCCTGTAGCGCGGGTCACCTCGACGGACGGTTCGACGGGATTATGGATCACTCCTTCGCAGGCCTCGGCCAAGTTGCGCTCGATCTCGTCGACCGAATAACCGGCGACTTGGATCTGGCCTATGCGCGGAACGGTCACTGTTCCATCGGGACGAACCAACACCCTGCGATTCATGGCCGCCAAGGCATCGTTGATAAAAGGAAACACCATCATGCTGACCACGGGCGGATTCTGAAGGACCTCACTCGCTTTGCGTTGCACGGCGGCGCAGGCTTCGTCGACAGTCAGACCGGCCACATGGACGTCCTCCTTGATACCGGGCAGGCGGATCTTGCCGTCGGGGCGCACCATGACGTCGCGGCTGATATTTTCGAGGCGATCGGGGTTCGAGAAGTCCACGGTAACGGTCAGGTAGGGGTCGCCCTGGATGAGTTCGGTCTCACGATACATGGCATCGAGGCGGGCCTCGAGTTCGCGGGCAGTCAACCCCGCCGCTTGGATCTCGCCGACATGGTCGAAGGTGATCTTTCCGTCGGGACGAACGGTTCGGGTGACGTTCAGCTCCCAATTGTTGAGAAAGGCGATACCCACCAAGTCGCCCACATCAAGACGGTAATCGAGGCGGGTATCCGTGTCCTGGTTGAGACGGACTTCCATGCGATCCCCCACCTCGATGCGGTAGTTCCACGGAGCCTTGTCGCGGTGGTAGTCGCGGATGAAAAAGGCCAGGTCAATCTCGTCGCCCACCTGCACCAGATAGGGTTGTTCTCGGCCGCTGAGCTCCTCGATTTCCTCGGGCGTCACGGTGATGGGCTCACCAGCGGGGTCCAGCAGAATAGTCCGGTCCGTCGTTGCGCATCCGCCCAATACGGCCGCCAGGAGCAGCCCCCCCATGGCCATATATCGTACCCTCATGGTAACGTTCCTCCCCAATGATTTCGCGCATCCGGCTCGGTATCGGGTCGCTGCATGCCCCGTCCGGCTCGCCGCGGATCGAGGCGCCGCTCGATTCGCCGTCGGGATTCCGCGCCGGGCCGCGTACCGCCTCCTTGGGTCACGTCGCGGTCTATCCTATGATGTTGTTCGGGCATCCGTACGCGCCCTTCCGGAGGCGGCTCCTCGTCTTGGTCCTCCTGTAATCGAAACTCGGGTGTTAGCCGAGGTCCGCCCGGCAAGGCCTGCCGCGTCAATGTCGGATCCACAATTCGAATCTGACCACTCATGCTCTGGGCGACCGTGGGCGGAATACGGGGCGGCATTCGGCCATCCTCCTTCAACACGCTGAGCACGATCGGCGTCGCCCAGTACATGGCCAAATAGTCAATGCCGTCGAGGTCTCTGCGCATTCGGAGCAGTTCCTCGGTAAGGACATCGCGGACCTCTCCGGCCAGCACATCCTGTCGCCGCTGGTAATCCGGTCCTCGGTCGATGCCGCGAACGGTAATCCGATAACTCTCGCCGCGGTTCTGAAAGTAATTTGGTCCGGCGGGCTTCACCACTTCCGACCGCACCTCGGCCAGATAATGAATCCGCTCGATGCGCCCCGTTTCGGCTTCATCCTCTCGCCGAGTGAAGCGCCGCTGGACACCGCCTTCGGGCCGGGTCCGATAGCGCAGCCCGATCCGAATAATGCCGCCCTGCCGTTCCTCGATAAGCAAGTGGTGTTGTTCGTCGAGTTGCATCCCATGATA
>PWNM01000029.1 GCA_003557825.1 Candidatus Hydrogenedentota bacterium
CCCAATTGGCCATGACCCTGCGCGAAGAAGGCGCCCGGAGCCCGGCGGATGTGTTTTGGGCGCAGGAGACAAGCGCCCTCGAAACGCTCCATGCAGATGGCTTCTTTGCATCCTTGCCTGCTGATATCATCGAGGACAGCGCTCCGTCGTTGCGATACGGTAAGGAGCACTGGGTTGCCACATCGGGCCGGGCCCGGGTATTGGCCTACAACACCGGTGCCGTACCGCCCGAGGACCTACCGAACACTGTTCTTGGGCTGACCCAGGACAACTGGCGCGGTCGAATCGGATGGGCGCCGACGAACGGGTCCTTCCAGGTCTTTCTAACAGGGATGCGCCTGGTCCACGGCGAGGACGTTACCCGGGAATGGGTCGAGGCTATTCGCGATAACGACGCCATGGCTTATCCCAATAACACGGCAATCCTCCAAGCGTTGGGGAATGGCGAGATCCACGTCGGGTTGACCAATCATTACTACCTGCTGCGGTTTAAGGACGATGATCCGGATTTTCCGGTCAATCAAGTCGCTTTTGACGATGGCGATCCTGGGAATTTCGTGAATTATGCCGGCATCGGACTCCTGCAATCATCGGACCAGCCGGAGAAGGCCCAGCAATTCATACGCTTCCTGCTAAGCGAGGCTGCCCAACAGTATTTTACGCAAGAGGTCTTTGAATACCCGGTTAACGACCGTGCGCAACGCCATGACGCCTTAGACCCCCTTGACGAACTGCTGCAACGTGCCCCGGATGTCGATTTGAACGCTATGGATGACCTCGAGGGAACCTTGAAGCTGCTACGCGATGCGGGATTGCTGTGATCGGTCGAAAACGGGGTTTAAAACGGGCGCCATGGCCCCTGTTTGGAGCGGCGGGATGCATTGGATTACTGGTAATCCTACCAATCTTCTATCTCATCTTGCGTGCATTCGAAGCGGAATGGGCAGAGTTGGCGGCCATTGTATTCCGTTGGCGCAATGTGCGGCTCCTGTGGAACACCATGACCCTGGCCGCCGCGGTCTTGGCGGTGACTTCAGCCATTGCCCTTCCCTTGGCCTGGATTTCGGCCCGAATCCGTATCCGGGGAGGGCGTCTCATTACTTTGCTTGGACTCATGCCCCTGGCCATTCCACCCTATCTGATGGCATACGGGTATTTGGCTCTTGGAGGGTCACAGAGTCCTACGGCTTTGTTTCTGGGTGTCGAACTGCCACGGATCAGTGGGTTCGGTGGTTCCTTGCTCGCCTTGAGCATCTGTTTTTTCCCATATCTGTATCTCAATCTGCGGTCCGCCCTGATGGGGCTCGACCCAGCCCTCGAGGAAGTGGCGAAATCGCTCGGGTATTCCCCTTTAAGAGTCGCCTGTCGCGTGGTACTGCCCCAACTGCGACCGGCCTATTCCGCCGGAGCGCTTCTGGTCCTGCTCCATGTCATGAGCGATTTCGGAGTGGTCAGCCTAATGCGCTATGAAACGTTCAGTTACGCCCTGTATCTACAGTATATGGCCGCTTTTGATCGCACCTATGCGGCATGGTTGGGCTTGTTTCTGCTGATGCTCACCGCGGTCATTCTCGTATTTGAGGCCCGTTTTCTAAGGCGGCTTTTTCTCTATCGGGTGAGTAGCGGCGCTGCTCGGGTCCACCAAGCTCGTGATCCTGGCATGAACGCCGTCGTTGTCTACGGGTTTGTGGGGCTGGTGTTCCTGTTCAGTTTGGCGGCGCCGATCGGCTCGATTCTGTTCTGGTTTTCCCGCGGTGCCGGTCTGGTGGCTCTTGGCGATGTGGGCCGTTCTCTGTGGCACTCGCTCAGCGTAAGCGCGCCGGCGGCCCTGGTGGCGGCCGGACTCGCTTCGCCTTTGGCTTACCTTGGCGTACGGTATCCCACGCCGACCGCCCGCATCCTCGAACGCACCGCCTATCTTGGGTATGCCACGCCTGCCCTGGCCGTGGCGCTGGGGCTGGTGTTTTTTGCCCTAAATACGGCCCCCATCCTGTATCAAACCCGGGCGCTGCTTGTGTATGCGCTGGCCATTCATTTTCTGGCCGAGGCCATGGGGCCAATCCGCAGCGCGGTCTATCAGGCGCGGCCCCAGCTCGAGGAATCCGCCCGGGCTCTTGGTCTTAATCCCGTACAGGCGTTCATGCGCGCCACGTTCCCCTTGCTCCGTCGCGGGTTAATCACGGGCATGGCGTTTGTTTTTCTATCCTCAATGAAAGAGTTGCCCTTAACGTTTATCTTATCTCCGCTGGATTACCATACCCTGGCGGTTAATGTATGGGGTCATATCGATGAGGCCATGTTTGCCCAGGCGGCCCCCTATGCTTTGACGATACTGGTGTTCAGCGGCCTTTTTGTGGGCTTATTACAAACGCAGGAGCGAAACCGACGATGAACTCGCCTTTGTTGCAGGTCGAAGGGCTTTGGAAAACCTTTTCCCGGGACGATGGACCCGTTCTGCAGGACGTCCATTTCGAAGTGGAAGAGGGGGAGCTGTTTGGGCTGGTGGGGCCCTCCGGCTGCGGGAAAACGACCGCTCTACGGATAATCGCTGGATTCGAACACCCCGATGCCGGCGCCATAGCCCTTCGGGGAAACGCCATCGCCGGCGATCGTGTTCACATGCCTCCCGAGGCCCGCGGCATTGGCTTTGTGTTTCAGGACTACGCATTGTTTCCCCATCTTACCGTGCTCGAAAACGTTATGTTTGGTCTCCATAGACAACCCAAAAGCGATGCGCTGCCACGGGCAGAGGAAGTCCTCGACATGGTCGGGCTTGGTTCGTTGCACAACCGGCTGCCTAGCCAGTTGTCGGGCGGTCAACAGCAACGAGTCGCCTTGGCGCGTTCGTTGGCTCCTGCGCCCCGATTGATACTACTCGACGAGCCATTCAGCAATCTGGATGCCGCACTCCTGCTCACGACGCGCCATGAAGTCCGCAATCTCCTGAAACAGACGGGTACAAGCGCCGTACTGGTTACCCACGACCAGGAGGAGGCCATGACCATGGCCGACCGGATTGCTGTTATGCAGGATGGCGCCATCGAACAGACCGGAGTCCCCGAAGAGGTGTATCGTCGCCCTCGGACCCCGTTCGTCGCCCAGTTTCTCGGCGCGACCAATCTGATCTCCGCCGCCGCCGACGGCAAGCATGCCCAAAGCCTGCTGGGACGACTTTGCCTGGATCGAAAGGCGCAAGGCACTGTCCTTGTCTCGCTGCGTCCGGAGCAGGTCGCGCTCGAAACGCCAACCGTCCAGGAGATCGTTGGGGAAGTTCTGGCCCGTGAGTTTAAGGGGCACGATCAGACCTATCGGGTTCGCGTGGGCGACATGGAACTGGTCATCCAAACGCCTCCCACAAGTCCGTGGCGCGTGGGGGATCAGGTGGCGCTCAGGCCGGTCGAACCCGCCGTTATTGTGGCTACCTCTCAAGGTCATGCGCCTGTCGAAGCTAGCCGGAATGGCCTTTTTTCGGACAAGCAAAAGGCGCGCAATTGACAGACGGCGGCGCGTGGGGTATTCTGACCGGGAAAATGTCGCGTAACGGCGTTGCCCGGTGGCCGGCGTTGCGCATCGAACACGTACAAGATACGGAAGGGGAGAGCAATGGAACCACGTAAGATTACCCGTAGAACCTTCTTAATGGGCAGCGCCTTAGCCATGGCGGGTTGCGCCACAATGCGACGGCCGCGTTATGTCCATCCGGAGGAAAAACTGAATGTTGCCGGCATCGGCGTCGGAGGCATGGGCAGCG
>PWNM01000533.1 GCA_003557825.1 Candidatus Hydrogenedentota bacterium
AATGCCGGAAGCAGAGCAAGCAAGCCGAGAAGTGCTGTCCTTGCCGGTCTATCCCGAATTGCCTCGGGCGCACCAAGAGCATGTGGTTCAGGCGATTGCAGACCACCTTGCTCGACTTTAGGCGCTATTGATCGTAGCTGGTACGGATGTTGTACTGGCGGCTGAGGGAGCGAATCTCGGCGAGTAACTCGGGCCGTTCCCCGACACGGGTGGTTTCGCCGATTAGATAATAAATCCGTCGAAGGGCCCAATTCCGAGCGATCTCGTTATCGCCCCGGCGGGCCTCGTCGAAGTCGGTCATGAATACGACTTCCTTTTGCTGATCTTGCGCTTTCCCCGTGAGCCGCATGGCGAAGTTTTGATCCGTAGCAGGGTCAAAACGGCCGTAAACGGTTACCACTTGCCCACGGTAGAAGTCGGGCAATTCTCGAGGGAAGATATTCTCCCGATCGATCCGTCCAAAATTGGCCCGACAATCGACGAGAATGGGTTCTTGGAGGCGCGAAAAGAAGCTGGGTAATTCATACCGAATCGAATCGATTTGAGGCGTTACATATGCCTCGCCTTTGTTGCGGAACGAGAGCAAATCGAGCATATACTGGTCGACAGTACGGCCGCCCCCAAAAGCGAACACCGAATTGCGCGGTTCGTTGAAATCGGTCAGGTTATTGATGATGGTCCGCGCATCCACCACGCCGCTTGTGGGACGTCCGTCGGATATGACCATGATTACCTTGGGCACGCCTTCCCGCGGATCCGCGGTAACAACAGGCCGAAGCGCCGCATAAAAGTCGGTGGACCCACGGGCTTCGAGCTGAGACAGGTATTCAACGGCGGCGCGTTTGTTCTCCTCGGTTGCGGGGACCAATTCGGGACGGAATTGGTTGGTCGTGTCTCGGAAAACCACGATGTTGAACCGATCTTCCGGACGGAACTCTTCGATGACCGCAGCGATGCCTTCCACGGTTTGGTCCAGCGCAGGTTGTTGGATATTACGCGAAGCGTCAACAACAAAGGTAACGTCCTTGGGCAACGGCTCCAGTTCAATGTCGTCCCGTGGGTAGATTTGCAGACGGAAATAGCCCAGCGGCTCGCCCGGTTGGACAAAGGTGTCAAGACGGACCTGAACCAGATCATCTAAGAAGGTATAGTCTGCGGCCTCGCGTTGGATCTCCTCTTCGATGTCCTCCAGGCCCAATTCCTGCTCGGCAAGCAGGAGAAGATCCTCGTCTTCTTCGGGTTCGAGTACATCATCCTCTCGGGGCGGCCCATCGTTCTCGCCGTCACCAAAGCCACCGCCTCTTCCACCTCCGAGACTCAACGGATCGATCAGCGTCAGTTGGTCGGGGTCCAAGTCTCCGGGGCCACGCAGCGTGGGCAGCACATCACCATCGAGCACAGAAATGGGACTGGGCCGCACATAACGGCGCGCCACTTCGACTTCCTCGCGTACGTCGTCCTGCGAGATCTCGATCAAGCGGGTATCGACTTCCCGTAGCAAGTCTTCATCGGGGGTCAGGTCATGTTCACGTTCGATGGGATCCTGCGCCAAGCGCTCGGCCAAGCGCGCCACATCGATGGGCGGTTCAAATTCGGCATCGCCGGGGTCCAGACGTTCCCGTTCGCGGCGGAGCAAATCCTCGATAGCTCCTGGTCCCGACTCCAACGGACCGACCCCTTCTTCCATGGGATCCGGCGGCATCGCATCATCCCGAGACACAAGCTGCACCCGGAACGAACGAAGGAGATCATCGGTATGCGATATAGGCCGGAAGATGGTAACCACGGGAGACACGGCCAACAACGCGCCGTGCACGATAATGGATAACATAATGCTAATGGCTAAAATGGAGCCGCGGCTCATCATGAGCTGTCACCTCCCAATGACGCCAGCACAGTCTCGGCCTCGGCCGTATGGGGACTTTCGGGAAAGCCCTCGACAAGCTCCTGATAGGCTCGTTCGGCCTGACCGGGTTTGCCGGCCTTTTCAAATGCCTGTCCGGCGCGCCAGAGGGCTTCCGGCGACAGTTCCTCGTGGAGAAACAGAATCGCAACCCGCATAAAACTCCGCGCGGCGGCGTCGTAGTCTTCCTTTTGTTCATAGAGTTCGCCCAAGCGGAACCGCGCCCGGGCGGCCGTATCGCCGGTGTTCGTATTGGCCGCTGCCTCGTATAGTTCGAAGGCCCGATCAAGTTCGTCTTGTTCTTCGTAAAGCTTTGCCATACGATACCGAGACTCGACCGCAGCGGCGCTTTGTGGGGCATCGTCGACCACAGCTTGATACAGCTCGGCCGATCGCTCCGTATTGCCGGCATTCTCGTAGCTCTCGGCCATGCGAAAACGGATACGTTCGGGGTTGGGATGATTGGGTAACGCGTCGATCATCACCGAGAAGACTCTGGCGGCATCTTCCCATCGGCCCTGCTCGAAGTACCGCTCCCCGAGCCAGGCATAGGTCTTTTCGTTTAGGGTGGTTTCGGGAAACTCGGAAATGACCCGGAAGAAATTGGTCGCCGCTCCGTCGAAGTCGTTGTTCTCAAACCGCGCCAGGGCCATTCCCCGTAGGGCTTCGCCTGCGTGTCTACCGGTGGGAGCCGCGTCATAAGCCGCCTGATAGGCGTCAATGGATTCAACCGTCTTTTCGGCATCGCGCAGCAAGTGATCGGCAATACGAAGATGGGCTTCTGCCGTATGACTGCTCTCCGGGAATTTTTCCAGTATGGTGCGGAATGTGTTAACGCTGGATTCGAAGTCCTGCATATTATGATAGGTGATCGCCAGCCGATATAGGGTTTCCTGTTCGATTGTGGGGGCTGGGCCGGTATCCAGGATCCGCCGATAGCGGTTCACCGCCTCTTCGAAGGCCTCGGAAAGGAATTCGGCATCGCCGACACGCAACACAGCTTGTTCAGCCAGGGGATTGTCGGGGTACCGACGTGCGAAGTTCTCGAAGGCTTGGCCGGCTTCTTCGGTGCGGCCCAAGGCAGTCAGGCATTCGCCGCTCTTGAACAAGGCCTCTGCGGCAAACTCGCTGTCTGGATAGCGCTCTGCCACCAGACGGAATTCCTTGTAGGCTTCCTCGTAATCCCTTTCCTCCTCGAGGATGATCCCCCGCAAGAAGGCGGCATCGCCAACGAACCGCGAATCGGGATGACGGGACAGGAATTCGGTCACCACTTCCTTTGCTTCGGCTGTATTGCCAAGCTGGTGCAGCGTCCATGCCGTTTTGTATTTCGAACGAATCCCAAACTCATGGTTCGGATGGTTTCGCTGGATATCGCGGTAAATTCGCAAGGCTTCTTCGTTGGAACCTTGTTGCTGCAGGCAGTTGGCCTGCAAATAGCGTACGCCGAGGGTCCGGGGGGAATCGGGATGGGCCTCGGCGAAAGCCCGAGCCGCTTCGGCGGCTTCTTCGAAGTTGCCGGCATGGTACAATGCCCAAGCATGACCATAGACGGCCCGCTCAGCGTAGACCGTACCCGGATGCTGTTCGCGCAGTTCTCGATACGCCGCCGTGGCCGCATCAAACCATCCAATTTTGTCATAGGTCTCGGCGGCCCGGAACCGACTTTCCATGCGCAGGTTTTCGTCTACATCGGAAGTAGCAACAGTCGAAAACTCGATGGCCGCGTTCTCGAGGTCACCGAGGGCCACAAGCGTAAAAGCAAGGTGATACCGCGCATAGGGAGCCAGGGGACTGCCCTCTTCATTGTCGACCAACCGCCGAAACAGATCCCGCGCCCGTGCATGG